>JAPKEY010000091.1 GCA_028821815.1 Candidatus Poseidoniales archaeon
TAGCGAACTTTTGGGCAATTGAGGTGAAACATGACTCAATCGCTCTACCTCGAGCACGACGGAAAGGTTCTGCTTGTAGATCTCGAGGGAGTTGGGCCCCAGAAAGCGATCATGGGCAGAGTGGGTGAGATATCGCTGAGATTGCCAACTGGATCAGAAGTTGATTCGATGGGAATCAAATGGTCTAAGCGACGCACAAACCGCATCAAATTTGGCAATGAATTTCATGAAGTTGTGTATGCCTTTCCAGAGATTGAGTGGCCAGAACATTGGACTTGGAAGGATATGCTCATTTCAGATGGCTGTGTCGACCCTTTGGCGCGTGAATGTGTCTACAGGAGTATGCATCGGGTTGTCTCTAAAGTCATCTTACAGAACCAACGAAAAGAAGTCGTAATGGCGAAGGTGAAACGTGGATTTTTCACGGGTCACTGGACACTTCCAGGTGGCTTTGTAGACTATGCCGAGCATCCCCTTGAAGGTGCGATGCGGGAGGTACTGGAAGAGCTGGGAGTCACCATCGAAATTTCAGAAAATGACATCGTTCAAATCGCGGAGAGAATTTTCACCAGCGAAGGAATCCAATTTCTATCATTCACTTACAAATGTGATGTTGCAGATAAATTATCATTCACCCCTAAAGCAGATGAAATTGAAGAAATTAGATGGTTCCCGATTGAGGAGGCCCTCGCACGTGCGGCAAGCCTGTTTGATGTAGAAGCGTTGAGGTCTTTGGAATGAACCGGCATCTGAATGATTCACATCTGCGTAAAGCCATACAAATCGGCGTTATTCTCATCGTCGGATCATGCGTGATTAGCCAAATGATGATGCAACTTGGAGGGGGCGAACGCGATGAACCCATGGATTTCAGTGATCAAGTTCCAGATGACTTTGATGATGAGGGTCTAGTCTTCGAGGATGGTTTCCCCCCCTTCATATCTTCCGCTGGCGCTTTCATGCCAGAACGAATGGTATTCAATTTCGGATTATTCACCGGAGGAATTGTGATGATTTTACTGTCTTTCGAAATCTTTCATCGGACGAAACCTGAAGGATCGAAAAGGAAAATTTGTAATGTGGTTTCCCTGATTACTGGAATCATTATTGGATTTTCAATGATACAAATTGTTGGACACCCATTCAATACGAGTATCATCATGCATATCTTCTGGGCAATGAACATCTTCTGGTGTGCTCAAATTTGGATTGCGACTCTCGCGTATGCGCGTGGTAATTTAGATTCAGATGTGAGTTGGAGAGGGTATCCAATCCACCAAATTCGCTGGTCATTGTTTGCAATCGCAGTAATCTCTTTCCAAGCCATGACAATTCTTGTTGCAACCGGTCACCTAGTGGAGTCCGCAATTTTTGAATGGACATTGACATTCTCAGCCGAAGCCATGGTGCTGTCAATGATTCCGGCACTCACGCCCGCTGCATCAGCGTAGCCACAAGCAGAGCAGATGCTCCTCCGAACATCATCAGCCCAGCGAGCATCAACCCTTTCTGTAAATCGCTTTGATCCGAGCGCTTCATTTCAGGCTCAGATTCATCTTCAATACAATCACCTAAACATTCGCCGATGACTGGTGTCGAACCGCCATGATCATCGGTACTAATGTTCAGATATACTTCCACCTCACCACCATCAGAGTGCAAATCAGAGAGCATGTAATTTCCGACCAAGGCAGTATCGTTGATGACAAAAATCCATGCAACCCGACAATCAGTTTCGTTTTCCCAATCACACTCACTTTGTAATATCCCTGAAGAAAATTCACCTTCATCGTCAAAATCCCCATCCCCATTGATGTCTAAACCGATGTTATGAGTGATATTTGTACGATTATCAACATTGTAATATTGGACTGTGTCATTGATGACAAGACTGACTGCAAGCGGAGAATGACTGTCTTCACGGACGATGACTGTGAACGTATCAGGCTCATGTGCAGCCGCCATTCCTGCTAAAAGAGGAAACACGAGGATGAGGGCGAGTAGTGTACCGCGCATGAAAGGCGGTATCCGACTGTAGATAAATACAAACCGACCCTGAGGGTCGGTGCACCATGGAGACGGGAAAGGCACTCACCATCGCCGCTCTTCTGTTCCTAGCGAGCGCCGGTCTCGGCATTTCTGCACTGATGCTAGATACACCAGATGATTTAACGAAATCAGATAATAGTGAATTATCCGAGGACCCCCTCATCCAAAATGATGATCACGACCATCGAGATTCTACACACCACAACATGAGCAGTTCGAACATTGAATTCGCAGACTTCAATGAACTGACCAGCCCCGGGAATGCAGAAATTCAGGTAATGACTGCACCAGACGGAAGAGTGTATGCTTACCAGGCTGGGTGGAATGATGTACACATTACCGACGTGACAGACCCATACAACACCACGGTGATGGGTGTATACAATGATCCGAATACACAAGTTCTAGATGTCAAGTATCTCGAATACAATGGAAATGAATACCTTATCCTCCAAAACCAATTGGTTGATTCAGGGTATGCTGACCCAAATGTCGGCAACTGGGACGATCCCTTTCAGGTCAGTGTGACACTAATCGATGTGACCGACAAAACCAATCCCGTGTCTGTGAGTTCGTGGTTCGATGCTGATCATCCATCTGGCCCACACAACCTCTACACACAAATGATTGATGGCGAATGGTACATTCTCGTTGCCAACCCAGAATATACTGCCTGTGATATCGGCCAAGGGGATGCATGTGGAGGCATCACAATTGCACATTTATTCTTTGATGGACCAGGTAATGTCCCCCAAATTAACAAAATTGGTGAAGCTGAAGTTGCATGGGAAACAACACGAGGTGGTTGGATTTACATCCATGACATGACCAGTCAAACCTGGCCAGGGACAGATGAGAATGACCCACGTTTTGGAAGAACCTACATTTACGGGGCTTACTGGGAAGCCGGACTCAGAATCTTTGACATTTCAGATGTCCCACATCCGACAAATTCACCTGCTGAATATGCATGGCACACGGGAGGTTGCAAAGTAGCACTAGGAACCCAACCTGCTTGCACTTGGCGAGCCCCGGAAGTTGGCCATTGGGATGACTTTGCAGATTTCGATGATGATGGTGAGCCTGACAGTGGCCCAACCGGAAACGAAAATGGTGGTCGTGCATCATACATCCATTATGCCGAACCATTCCCAGAGATGGTTGATACAAGTCACCTAGGTGGTCCCGAAGGTGAACGGCATTTGACTGTGCTCGCTGTTGAAGTGATTCAGACATCTGTTGGGACTGGTTTGGTTTACCTTCTCGACACGACCAACTACACCATCAGTAACGGAAACTTGCATTTTGAGCCTGCACTTTACTCCAGTTGGGAGATTCCTACCGCTTGGGAACATTGCTTCGGGGCTTCATGTTCGGATCATGCAAATGATGACGAGTGGTTGCTATTCAGCCCACATAATCTGGACAGTGTTTACTTTCCGACCAATGATGATGATTTGCCAGACAACAGCCATGGTGGAACTTGGGATGGAAGACTCTACATCAGCCATTACCATGGTGGAATGTGGATTGTAGATGTGGAAACACTCATTCACGCAGGATACAATGGTCAAGAGAGGAATTCCACCAACATGGAGGCGACCTTGGCCTTCTATCTCCCACATGGTAGCGAATATGGTGAACCACTCGACAGTCAATACTACGACTTTGGATGGATTCCATTCCTGTGGGCTGTTGAGTATCACGATGGATTTGCCTACATGTCTTGTATTACAAGCGGATTGTACGTTGCGCAACTCGATATTGACAAACCCTATCGTGGTGTCTTGCTGAACAATGGTTAATTCACAGCCGATTGATTCAGATAATGGTTCAAGTTCCGATGGGCATGCACGCCAGAACCCCCTCAGTATTACTGATGGTTTTCCTATTGCTAGGAGCATCAATATCTGGTTGTTTTGGAGAAAAAGAAAGCGCGAAATTGGATGTAGATTCAATCCTACAAATTGATTTTTCCAGTCCATCTGAAGCCATCTTGAAAACAGGTGAATGGCACCAATTTACTCTTGAGGGAGATGGGGAATCATTGTCAGTCCCAAGTGATGTGCTGATTTTTGTTGATGGTGTTGCAATCCCAGGGGGCATTGTCACTGTAACCAATGAGAAATTGAATGGGCGGCTATTGCTTACACCCTATGCTAACGAAGTGAATTTAACTATAATTTCCAAGGATGGAGTTGAAGAACGTGTGCCGATGAATGTGGAAAACGGAACACCCATCGTTAGTGGAGAAGAATGGTATGAAAAAATGGACTTCATTACAAGTATTTGCCCCGATTCAACACAATGTGGCGGGTACGTCAATCGCTGGATGGGGTCACCGAATCCGGCATTTGAGAGAGCGGCATCCTTCTTCCAGGGTCACTTTGAAGGCCTAGGATACGAAACACATATCCTCCGAGTCATCGATACAATGAATCCGACGGAACCAGAGAGTCTCAATATCATCGCTTGGAAACGTGGATTGAATGATTCATGTGTACAGGGAATGGGCGCCCACATGGACATCGCGCCACCCGGCGGCCCTCCTGGGGGGGGTACTTACGAAGGGGCATATGACAACACAGCTGGAACGGTTAGCATGATGCTATTCGCTAAGGCATTCGTCGATATTGAGGTCCAATGTGACACATTTTTGGCATTATGGTCCAGTGAAGAGGAAGGTTTGCGTGGATCAAGAGCATTCGCAAACAATGATTGTGATTATTGCTTGCCTCACGATAAAGAATTACGTTTTTACATCAATATGGACATGATGGGGATTTCTTATCCTGCACTGAAGCCAAGTGGCGAACCTTACCCATACCATGCTTGGTCCGGTCCAGATGACAACCCTGACATCCAAGACGTTGAAATTACAAATGTTCTAGATTATGTACACCGAGAAATACTACGCGCACCCATGAATATGAGTATCGATGGAACCTATGGCGCAGGGTGTGATCAGCATTGGGATGAGCATGAAAACAGGGTTTTGGATGTCCATGAAGACACATTTGGTCGGTCAGATCATGTGACATTCCGGGATTTAGGAGCTCAGACGATTTTCCATCTCGGTGCTTATGATGCAGATTACAGCGCCTATCATTCACCCTCGGATACACTCGACAATATGGCTGATGTCGTAGGTGGAGTTGATGAGTTGCAAAAGAGTATCCAATTCGTAATGTGGGCAGCGATGTTGGAATTCATGATTGCTGACCAAACTCCGGGTATCACAAATGTCGGCGCCTAATTCAATTCGACAGGAGGCCGATTGATTCAGATAGACCTTCATGGTCGGCCACCCATGCGTTCACGAGCACCGACCGTTTTCCTGATGGTTTTCCTCCTTCTTGGCACACCATTGTCCGGTTGCTTTGGCTCAGATGACACAACTGCACCTACTGGAAAAGATCTCGGGATTAACGGTATGCTGACTGCGGGAGATTGGAGCGAAGTGACCCTCATCGCACGAGCCGATTTAAGTGTCTACATCCCGTACTTCGTCATGGATCCAGGCAGCTATCGTGCACAAAATGGCACTGTTCTCGACTTGAAATCTGGTAGCAGTACAAGTGTCGAGTGGCTGCTGCCACCTCGTAATCCACAAGCAACATTACTCATTGGCGAATATGGCCGAATAGATTGGCCTGTTCGTGCTGCCAATGAATCATGGCAGGATTGGATTGTGGATCCATCTAATGGCGGTGCTATCACCGTGACCGAAAATGGTGACAACGGAACATGGGATTGGCTTGTTGCTCACGATTCCGATGGAGGTTCAGCCGCAATCAAGACTTTCGAAACAACTCGACCGCAACGCTCAGACTTGACTATGGATGATGGAGTGGATGCTTCAGGTGGTTGGGTAGATGGTCGCTCAGTCTACGAATGGGTGGATTTCATCACTGACGAAACCCCAGATCCACTCGATTTAGCCGATGGGGCAAAGGGTTACCTCGATCGATGGATTGGAAATGGAAATCCTGCATATGAAGATGCAATTACCTACTTTGAAGGGGTTCTCACTGGATTTGGTTTGCGGACTGAAGTTCATCGATTCCAATCTGGAACACTTTGGGCAGCTAACATCTGTGGCTACAAGGATGGAACCGTATTCCCTGATGAATGGTTGGTCTTTGGTGGTCATTTCGATATTGCACCCTATGCGTCCCCAGTTGGCATCATCCCCGGTACAGAGGAATCTGGATATGGTACTCGAACGGGTGCCTATGACAATACCGCCG
>JAPKEY010000092.1 GCA_028821815.1 Candidatus Poseidoniales archaeon
CGGCAGAAAACTTAGCTATTAGTCATGAAATTTCACGTTTAGAGCAAGAGGAATTTGCTGCATTGAGCCATAGAAAAGCAATATCAGCCCATAGTTCTGGATATTTCAACGACGAAATCATATCCATATCAGAGTCAGATTCGGACGGATGTATGAGGGCGCCTGATCTTGAAAAAATGGCACAATTGAAACCTGTATTTGCGGACAACGGTAGTGTAACAGCCGCGACAAGTTCACCCCTCACTGATGGTGCTGCTAGTTTGCTGGTTTGTTCGGAATCATATGCCAACGAAAACAGTCTTGTGCCACTTGCAACAGTCGTTTCTACGGCGGTCGCTGGCGTTGCACCAGAACTCATGGGGTATGGGCCAGTACCTGCAACTGAGAAGGCTTTGGAGAGAGCGGGTCTAACGATGGATGAAATCGATATCATTGAAATTAACGAAGCCTTTAGTTCACAATCTTTGGCTTGTCTAAAAGATATGGATTTGAATATGGATGATTCTCGAGTCAATGTTGACGGGGGCGCTCTAGCAATCGGCCATCCACTAGGGGCGAGCGGTTGCCGAATTACAGGTAAATCTGCCAGTTTATTGCAACGAACTGGTGGCCAGTATGCGCTTGCAACTATGTGTATTGGTGGCGGCATGGGTATTGCAACAGTACTTGAGAGATGGAATTGATTCACAATAGGCTGATATGTTGCCAGTCAATGGCGTACCATGGGCTTCGGGATACGTGAGGGACGCCGTCAAGCAAAGGAAAATTTAAGTTCCGATGAAGAGGGAGACTGCCCACGCTGTAATGGCAGTGCCGACGCATCATCCATTCCTGGATATCTTCAATGTTCTAGGTGCCAATATGAGTGGCAAGACCCTGGTGATTTATCCTCGGAGAAAGGGCCACGTGATTCGATTTCTCGTGATTCCGAGAAACTTGAAGATTTCAAACGTGAAATGTCTGCAGGTGAGGGACTTGCGCGTGTTTTGGGGGTCGAAGATGGATTGGATGCTGCTCAGAAAGAATCTATGGGCCGGTTGCAGAATAAATGGATGAGTGGGATGCATGGCCAATACAATGCTGCAGAGGATGAACGCAAACCCCTGATGATCGCCTTTGATGATAACGATAATCTCCTCGAAACACAGGTTGGCGCAATCCATATCTCAGACAATGTATTTGATGGTGGTGAAGAGATCCGAATTGAGTATCCAGGTAGGGGTACTGAATTCTTTATCATTGATGATGATGATGATCTAGGATGGAAACGGGGCCGAACCTTGCAGGAAACTGCACGTAACATAGCGTCGATTATCAATCGGTCCAGTGCACTAGTACATGCATCCGCTGAAGGCACTAGTGTATCAATCGAATTACGTGATGTGAATCTTGCCCCAACTAGCCTTGTGATTTACGTTGACGATCCAGGTGGTAAAAATATGACCGTTGAGCGATTGGGGGTGATCCTCGATCCAGATCAAATTCAGGTCTACGAAGACTATCATCAAGTCATCAAGATTGCATTAGCTGATGGAATCATCACGCCAAGTGAATATCAAATGCTTTGGGCTATGCGCCAAAATCTTGGCATAACTGATGAAGATCATGTTCGTATCATTATCGATTTATTTGGCGACAATGCTGTCAAAGAATGTCCAGATTGTGGCGTCAATGTACCACTGTATATTGAGTATAACGCTTGGTGGTGCGAAGGTTGCCAACAATGGGTATGATGATCAAATCACGACAGGAATGGAACAACAAGTTGGGCATGGTTGAAATACCGGATGGACTCAGTCACCCCTAGAGGTCGTAGACATGACAGATGAGACACTTTACATTGGAGTAGATTTGGGGACATTTCGATCAGTAATGGTATCTAGTGATGGACACGACGAGAAAGTGCTAACTGTAATCGGTACACCAAAAGATCAAATCGCAAAGGGCTTCCTCAAGCGTGATGTTCTGTTTGGTGAAGAAGCACTCAAAAACCGTCTCGCTCTCAACCTATTTCGCCCTTTGGAACACGGTGTCATCAAAGATACTGCCGAAGATAAAAAATTCATTGCCCATTTCATTACCAATATCATTGGGCTGGGAGATCCTGAGGATTATAACAGGGTCGTTGCCGTTATCGGCGCACCTGCTGAAGCTAGTCACGTAGACAAGACAGCTATTTTCGATGCTGCGGCAGGCAGTGTTAATGCTTGCATGATTATATCTGAGCCATTTGCAGTTGCTTACGCTCTCGATAAGATAGAGCACTCACTGGTCATCGATATCGGTGCAGGTACCACTGATCTTTGTCGTGTTTACGGTACAGTGCCCACTCCCAATGACCAGATGCACATCAATTTTGCCGGTGACCACATCGATGCACAAATCATTACAGAAATTCAGCGCAAGTACGCCGGTGCTCAAATCACCAAGGATATGGCACGTCGTTGGAAGGAATCGCACTCCTTTGTTGGTGGAGCAGCACCGGATGACCCCGTCATTGTCGATTTCTCGATTGAAGGTAAGGCAATGTCCCTAGATATCACTGATTGCATCAGTGCAGCATGTGAAACCATTGTGGAGCCAATCGTTGCCAGCGTAAAGGAATTGGTTACGGGCTCAAATCCAGAATACCATGATGCATTCCGTCGTAATGTGATTCTCGCTGGTGGAGGGTCTGGGATTATCGGGCTTGGCGCTTTGATTGAGGAACGCCTATCTGATCTTGGTGATGTCGAAGTCCTCACCGTCGAAGACCCACTGGAACTGGGTGCTATGGGTGGACTCAGATTAGCAATGGAAGTTCCTGAAGATATGTGGAAGAATCTAACTCTTGCACACCGCTAATCACTCTTCTTCACCATAGAGTGCAACGCTACTTGTGGACACCAACTGCGTGTTACATTTCGGGCACTTTTCACTTGAATTCAGATTCAACGGCTGCACGGCCAGCAAACTACGGCAATGTGGACATGATGCCAATACTTCGTCTGGCTGTAAAGCAATGTTTTGATTTAATGCTGGTGCATTTCCGTCATACCACGCTCTAAACATTGGGTGTCGAAGCAGCCGAAGTCTTTGCGACATTGACCAACATAAATACAGCAAAAGGAATCCCTGTATGAACCCCCAAGTCCCGCTAGAACCTTGGCTGGCTGCCATAAATTCAACAATCATCAACAAGAAACAGAGCCCGATTGCAATCATCCATATTGTCATGACCCAAGGTAATGCCCAACTGTTCCTCTGAAAATATCCTCGGACAATCATGATACAAAACGGCAATGGTAACAATAATGCAACTAGGATAGTTGTACCCATAATTGTACCAAAAGATGCGTAAATCAAGAAAGCAATTAGCGATAAAGTGAAAATCAACATCATGCCAGATTGCCGGTGCGCTAGCGCCAGTTGATCGACTTCCAAGTCATCGCTCATGCACCGCTCAATACATCCTCTGAAATCGTTCTTTCCATCGCAAATGCTCAGAGGATGGATTCATGAAGGCGGAACGAGACCATCAATCATGCCCAGCGATGTCGGTGTTGATGCCCGTAGCACTGCGCTTGCAGGTAAACACATTGCATTGGGTATTACTGGTGGTATCGCTGCAACTGAAACCGTTAGACTTTGCCGAGAGTTGCGGCGTCATGGCGCAGATGTAACCGTCATCATGACGACTGCTGCTACCAAGGTGATCACCCCACTGGCAGTTGGATGGGCATCTCAGGGTAGTGTAATCACCGAGTGGACCGCTGAAATGTCACAATTGAATCAATTTGATGCATTGCTTATTGCGCCAGCATCCAGAAATTTCATTTCCCGATATGTAAATGGGATGATGGATCACCCTCTACTGATGAGTTGTTCCGCTGCCCGAAGTCGCTCAACACCCATCGTAATGGTCCCCTCAATGCATAGAGATTTGTTTGATGATCCTGTTACACAAGATCTACTCAAACGCTTAGATGGTGAATCCGTAATTTTGGGGCCCTTTGAAGAGGAGCGTTACAAGCAACCAAACCCAGTCCAAATCGTTGCTGAGTTGTGTCAAATCGTAAACATGAATGAAAATTCTATACATGTCGTGATTACGCTCGGAGCGACTCGGGCACCTATTGATTCAGTACGGGCAATTCAGAATGCTTCGAGTGGAGAAACCGGTTGGTATATTGCTGAATATTTATATCGGTTTGGTCATCAAATTACAGTCATTGCTGGAAAAACTAGTGCTCAGCCATCATTCACTTTGCCCACAGTAATACGAGCTGGGGCCCCCGATGAAATGTTGGCTGCCTGTGTCGATACAGCGCAATCCAAGCCCGAAGCATGGATTCATGCCGCAGCAGTATTGGATTACTATACAAAACCCCTTAACGGTAAGAAAAAAAGTGGTCCGGATAGTTGGGAATTAAATTTGCAACCAGGCCCTAAGCATATCGCTGAGTTAGACAAATATGTAGGACAAGCAAAGCGTATTGGATTCAAACTTGAAACAGGAGTAACTGTGGATGAATTACATGCCAGGGCGCTTGAGCAAATTTCACATTATGGGGTAGATGCAACCGTTGCGAATCTCATGGAAAAAATGCATGATTATAACACACCTAGGGCCTATTTTGTAACCCGTGATTCAATCCTAGAGTTGTCTGATATGGATGCGATGTGCAATTCGATTTTACATCTCTTAACGTCATGAATTCCTTATTCTGCGGCGTCACATTGAAGCAGAAGATATTGCCGAGCGTGGATTATGGCAGACCATGGGAAGGCGAAGCGGGGCATCCCTCCAAAGTCCGACTTCAATGCATGGTATCCTGCTATTGTTGAAATTGCCGAACTTGTTGACAAACGATATCCCATCAAGGGAATGGATGTATGGAGACCCTATGGGTGGAAGGCAATGCGTTGTATCGATGCCCTAACCCATTCAGAAATGGAACGTACAGGTCATGAAGAAGTACGATTCCCATTATTGATTCCTGAAGATTTGCTTGAAAAGGAAAATCGGCTGGTGTCACGCCTCAAGCGTGCGCGTGAAGAGGGTGTTGATCCCAGTGAGCTCCGAGATGATGAAGAAGAGGCGGGTTTCAAGAAAGAAGTGTATTGGGTGAAACATGCTGGAGAGACTGACCTCGACGTCCCTATGTTCTTGCGACCAACTAGTGAAACTGCGATGTACACAATGTTTCCACTTTGGATTCGAAGCCATGCTGATTTACCACTAAAGACCTATCAAATTGTTAACACGTTTCGCTATGAAACCAAACAAACACGTTCATTCATTAGAGTGCGGGAAATTCATTTCTTCGAGGCACATACCGCTCACGTCGACGAAGATTGCGCTTCACGTCAAATCGAGGAAGACTTGGAAATTGTTTCCCGATTGATGGATAGCATGTCACTTCCAGTGATTATTTCCAAACGTCCCATATGGGATACGTTTCCTGGTGCATGGTATACCATTGCGATCGATGTAATCATGCCAAATGGTCGAACCTTGCAAGTCGCATCATGTCACCATTACAAGGATCAGTGGGCTAAAGCGTTCGATATTAAATATCAAGACGAGAGCGGAAATACTCAGTATTGTCATCAGACGACATATGGGATGTCCGAACGTCTACTTGGTTCTGTAGTTGGTATGCATGGAGATGATAACGGACTTATCTTTCCGCCACAAATTGCACCCATACAAGTTGTTTTAATGCCTGTTGCCGCACACAAAAATCCAGCTATAACCAAGGCAGTTGATGATGCGGCCGAAGAGTTGAGGCGTTCTGGGTTCAGAGTCAAAATTGATGCTCGGGATTTGCGACCTGGTCAGAAGTATTGGGATTGGGAAATCAAAGGCGTTCCACTTCGATTGGAAATTGGACCTAGAGATGTAGACAATGGCAATGCATTTGCAGCACGCCGTACAGGTGGTAAAGAACCGATTCCGCTTGACAATATAGCTGAAGGTGTGCGAGAACAACTTGGATTGGTCCACACTGAACTTGCCAACCGAAGTCACGCACACATTACTGATTGTATCATTCGCTTAGAAAACACAGACCA
>JAPKEY010000093.1 GCA_028821815.1 Candidatus Poseidoniales archaeon
TATGGAAACACATTGATGGCGACCTCCTCTGATGATGATGCCTTTGGCAGTGTCATCATCACAGTTCGAGCAACTGACGCAGATGGACAACTCAGTGAAGCACCGATTCACGTGCATGTGCAAAATGTCAACGATGCTCCTCGCTTGGATGCAGTAGGTCTAGAGGATCTCATGGTTCAGGTCGATGACACCCTTGAATTGGATCTGTCAGCACGTCTAACAGACATCGATGATGATAACGCTGAGATTTGGGTGCAAGAAAGTCACTCAGAAGGAATGGTTCTGTACAACCCTATTTCTGGAATGCTTACAGCAACGTACAGCACAGCTGGTCAATACATGATTCAGTTGTCAGCACAAGATTCCCATGGTGACACAGGTCAGTGGAATCTGATGATCAACGTAGTTGACAATGTACCGTTGGTTTGGAGTACAGATGGCAGTACCGGCGACCTCGACATCATAGTAACCGACATGTTCTTTGGAAAGGACCCGACATTCTTTGTCGTTCAACTCAGTGATGTTGAATTGACGAACATCGTTGCAGAATGGCAGATTTGTACCACCGACACTGGTATTTGCCACTCGTATGGTACCGAATCAATCGATGCCTCAACTTTCCAAACGGGACACACATTCGTTGCAGTCTCTATTTCAGAGAATGGATTGGCCAATTTCGATCAAGTGAAGATTCAGGTGACCGCTGTTGGTACCGATGGATTTGACTACGAGTCGATTTCAATATCATACCTAGCGATAGATGATTCTGACGTTATTGATCCAACTGATGAAACAGGCGATGACACGGACAACGAGCAGACTGGAGAAGATTCCGATCCATCCCAAACTGGTGGCATGAGTGTCATGGTCATTGGTAGCATCGTCGGTTTGGTGTTTCTGCTTGTGATTGCAGGTGTTCTTGGTACCATGCTACTGCGTGGTGGCCGTGATGAAGAACCCACAGTTAATTGGGGAACTGAAGTCGCTTTCGACTCACCCGTAGCAGCCGCTCCCGCAGCCGCTCCAGCCGTCAATTCAGTCCCAGATTATACTCACCTGACACCGGGCGGTCAATATGTGACAGGTCACGCTGGAGAGACGGTTTACTTGGCACCAAACGGTACCGCTTGGACCATGCAGGCTGACAGTTCGTTTGTTCGAACATCCTGATTTGAAAACAGGATCCACGCCTAGTGCGCTCGGCGAATAAAGGGGCTTTGCCTTTTTTGATTGGGTAATCCAGTTTTCAAGCCCCAATCGCGGTTTTATCGATTCAATAGCCGACTTCCGAAGGTGAATGATTAATAGCGTTCTTCAGAGGGCCGACCCTATGTCAGTAGCCGACATGGTACAAGGAATGATAGACACATTGAATGAAGCACTCGTGGATGCGGGTAAGCACGACCGTGGCAACTCAGCCGCGGGTACTCGTGTACGCAAAGCCATGCAGAGCACAAAGAACTCAGCACAGGCCGTGCGAAAGCAGGTCCAATCTGACAAGAACGCTTGATTCGTTCAATTGTTTGTGCCCCCGTTTTGACTTCGGTCAAGGCGGGGGCCTCTTGTGTTTCATCTTAGAGCCAATTCAGAATGAGTTGTCCATACGATCCATTCACCGCCACCATTCATGAAATCAGCTTGTCCAGTTGTTTGATACCAACCTTCAGGGGGTGCACCCCATTGGATGTCAGGTGACAATACAATCCATTCTACAGAGAATAAATTTCCACGATTTTGTATGGTTTCACCTGAGAACAATTCTGTTTCCCAACCAGAATCAGGAGCACGCCAGTGCCCTGTGATATTACGCTCAACCACTTCCTCGATGTGAGTGTGGAATGTGTAGAGGTAATGCATACCAAGAGTGGTATCGTGGATAAAGAGGAAATCTTCACCATCCGCCATATTGTCTGAAAGAACTTCTGCTGCATCATCGGTCCAGTAAGTTTGACCATGCAAACCAGCTGCTAGCGAGATTGGTAAAATCAGTAAAACACCGATAATGGCGTTTCGTTCAGTCCAATCGAGTCCCCCATTGACTCGTTTGATGAAGAGGTAGGAGGGAATGACGAGGATTGTGATGTATCTTCCATTGTTACCCATCGTCCACATATGCCAAGGCCACTCTGAGTTCCAGAGAATTGATTCAAAGGTCCACAGGCATGCCACGTAGGCCACAATTGCGCCAGCCATTGTTCCAATGAAAAGTGCAAGCTCTCCAGTCAAACGATCATCATTGCTTGCCATGTTACACCAAGCTCTCTTTGCGAATGGCCACAGAACCATGCCGAACATCCCATAGACGAGGATGACTCCGAAAATCGCAATCAGTAGGGCCTGGATGAAACGAATTGTATCTGTGATCACCACAGAGAACGATCCGTACCCCAACAAACCCAAACTTACGATGCTTAGTAATCCAAATCCAAATCCACCAAACATCACTTTTTGTGGATTGAACCAATGGTTCGGTGCACGATCGATGAACATCCCAATCCCAATCAATGCAATTAGTGGAATCAGCAGGGAAAATGGATCAACTTTCCATTTCAAAACTAAGACCCATAGAATCACTATCGCTGAAAATCCAATTGCTGTAATACGCGCAAATGAATTTTTTTCAACACCATAATCCCGTGACATTTTCCAGATGGTCCATGCAATTCCAATCATGGCCAGATAGGTGTATTCAGAGTAACCTCTTCCAATCGAAAAGATGAGTGCAGGATTCAACAATAACACAGTAATCGTTTCTTTGCTAAAACCCATACGATTCGCAGTGATGATTGCGACGAGTAAACCAATGATTGCAAACGGCATTATCGTTCCAGGTGTGACACTACTTTCAGGAACTTCTCGAGCATCCATAGGATTTGAAGCAAGCGGATCCTCGGTTCTTACATCACCCCAGTCTAGAGCCCAGCCATTTTCAGTTTCAATATAGGCGCCTTCGACATGTGCATCCAAGCCAAGGTCACTGGTGAAAATAGCCACCAAATTCACAATGATTGCTAGAAGAAACAAGCCATTCCAAAATCGGGCCTGACTGTAGAGTGGTTTACTCTCATCAGAGGTTGCCGCCTCTTCCATTGTGCCAGTTCCAGACACAGGTGGCTATGATTGCACCGATGTTCAGAAGTCAAAGAGTGTTGATTGCCCTTTGGTTCGCATTCTTCCGGCCCCTTTCATTCGTTCAAGGGCCCGGTCTACACGTCGCTCACTGAAATCACGTTCATCGATGAGAAATTGCCTGAGTCCATCTTCATCCGTCACACCTGATGCAGGTAGTTCTCCAGATACAGGATGATTCAGGAACAACTCACGAATTTCATCTAAGCGTTCAGGAACATCCTTCTCTTTTGCTTCACAAACTGCTTCAATGGTTCCATGCTCTTTGATTAATTTGAGTCCGGTTTTTGGCCCGATTCCACGAATACCTGGATGAAAATCAGTTCCGACCATAATACCCAAATCGACTAGTTGCTCATGTGTGATATCGTGTTCCTTGAGGAGATCAGCCAATATAATTCGTTCTGCTGTTATCACGCGGCCGAATTTCTTGGAACCATGGCTGGTTAAATTTCGAACCATCACAGGGCTACCATACAGAAGTACATCCCAATCTTGACTGGCAACCCCTGCAACCAGTCCTTGTCGACACCAGACACTGGCAGCCCCTTCTGCTTCCATGGGTGCTTCAATCCAAGAGATACCTAATAGGTCGAGCATTTGTTGGGTTTCTTGTACCATTTCTGGTGTGTATGATACAACCTGCGCTCCCAGTTTGTCAGCGGCTTTCCAATCTTCAGCTTCGATGGCAGCTTCCCATTTCTGCATGGCATTAACTCGTCTTTCCTTTCGTCCAGCCAAGGTTTCGAATTTGAGTTCGTGTGGCCTACCGTCAAAAACGAATACGGGATCAATTCCCGCTTCAATCAACTTCGCACTCCGGTCGAGAAACCCCATTAGATGGGACACAGGCCTGCCGTTACTATCTCGTAGGTAGGTTCCATCTTTGCCCTCCCCTCGTGCGCGTAGACTGGTGATGAATTGGTAAGCGGTGAGAAACGCATCCACAGCCACACGTTGACCAGCAAGATCACTCATCTGAATGGATACAGGTGAAGCGAGGTCTCGGAGATTACAGCCCATTCAAGCCGCCTCAGAATTCTTCAAGATCATCGATTGCCTCTTCCATGTCCTCATCCTCATAATCTTCATCATCGTCGCCATCAGCACGATTTTGGCGGAACCCCATCCAAAAACCAATGCCACCCATCAGAAGTCCTAGTACGGTTACAATGTGTGCATAATTTCCCCAAGAGGAATCCAATCCAACAAGCGTGCAAGCTTCGTGTGGAATTGCAAATCGGGTACTATCTTCACCATTGACGGTAACTGTAACAATTTGAGGTGAACCGCTCGGATCTGCGTACATGGGTAGGAATGAACTTTCACCCGTGATTGGATTTGTAGTGTTGATGATTGTTATTTCAGCCAGAACCGCTTGACCTGGGCGTAAATCCATGTGGAATAGAGAGAAGTATAATTGCACATATTCCCTCCCTCGTTTACTGATTTCGACATCTTCAAGTATTGCTGCCTCAGTTTCATGACCAAGTCCTGAGATTGTTTCCGCACCGTCTTTAGCAGTATACACATGCTCAAATTCAGCATAGAACGTAAACGTATATCCTTCTACCAATTCATCACCAAGAAAGGTCCCATCTCTTTCTTCGAGTTGTGCCAATTCTTCGATGCTCCACACATCTGGATCATCGGGATTGGCAGCTGTGCCAGTCGCCAGAGGTCCGGCTAAAAGCGGAGCCACTAACATAGACACTAGAATTCCCAATCCAGTCAATAGAATCGAGAGTTCTTTGAATGGAATAGAGGGAAGGAACATGAATCCCCCCACAAATATACCAACCCCTAACACCCCCCAAATGATGAGGCCGAGAATCGATGATGAGTTTGCATTTTCAAGAGTATAGCCAGATGCTTGCGCGTAAGGTGAAACATATTTATCACCATCAAGACCGGGTACAACAGGTTCGTAAGGAGCCAGCACAGGAATGTCCATCCATGATTCTCCATTTCCAAGATACAGAATGTATCCATCATTTGGATTCGCACTTTGTGGCTTTTGGAACGATATTCGCAATCCAAATGTTTCGTCTGCTTTCACTTCCTCTACGTTGTGGTAGAATTCAAACTGATAGTTATCATCTTCATCGGGTTGATTGATCGTTTGTTGTGCCAAATCCACATTTCCAAGACGAAGAACGATTGTGACTTCTTTGGTGCATTGCCCTTGTTCCAAATCACAAATTATCAGTAAATGGATATTCCCAGTGATTGGGACCGTATTGTCGATAAGTACAGGTTCAGCAGGAGGGTTAGATCCCTCCCAAGTGTATGTCCTTGGTCCACCGCCATTGTTTGGATTACCCGGAAAATTCCCCTCACTCATTTGATCATCAGATTCAGGATCTGTTGGTGCTGAATGAGTCCATACTTGCCAAGTGCTTTGACTCTCAGCGGTCGATTGCCCGTACATGTACATCCGGTTTTGTTCAAAGGTCAAGTTGCGTGGGTCTTCAGATTGCATTACACCCGCACCGGGTTCTTGAGCGGTGGTTGGGATGGTTGCAAATAGACTGGCAAATAACAGCACGCCGAACAGGACGATTGCCCCTCTCCCACGTGTGCGCATAAAGCGAGGGGAGAGGTGCGACCGTTATAGGATTAAGGCGGTGTGTGTGCTGCGTAGCAGCACAGACGCGCACGCGAGAGAGAGGTACCGGAAATGATGAATTCAGTGGTCATTGGCGCGGGTTGGCATCCTGGCCTTTTTCGAATTGAAGCCGCGCAGTTGATTGATTCCTTTGAAGCGGTCCATGCACATGCACTCGTCTGCGGCGAATCACAAGCAAATCTGTTAATCTCACGTTCCAGCCTTATCGCCGAGGTATTGAGTCCCGGCGGGATTGTGTTGATGGAAAATGCGATTGAGAGCATATCGAAAGCATTCCTCGCATTGAATAT
>JAPKEY010000094.1 GCA_028821815.1 Candidatus Poseidoniales archaeon
ATTCCTGATTGTTGGTTTCAGAATAGGTGCCAGAGCGATCCTCGCCACCGCTGCTGGAAGGAGCTGTGCCTCCGGAGTTTGAACCGCCGTCACCATCCATGGATGCTTCAGCAACAGCGCCATCCATCATATCGTCGACCATCCACCCTCCTCCAATCATGGGTGATGCCCAATTCCAGTAAGCGTTCTGATCTATTTCGACAAGTGTCTGTTCCCACAATGCCTCTTTGAGGTCTTCGAGTAGAACCGTGCAATCATCGTAGGTCTCGAGAGATGGAGTGGTCCGGATTCGCTCACCTAGATTCAATTGAGGCCAGTCGCCATCTGGGGACATTTCCCAAATAACATCATCAATATCATTAACGACGCCACTCAGACATCCAGGCAACAGTAGCAATGCAACAAGTAGTGTAGGTATGCTTGCATTGGTTTTCATGAAAATGGCCAATACTTCGTCCCTAATAGTGGACTCGGTCAATGGTGTATCAACACATATTGGCATAGGATTCATGGGAGATGGCTGTAATCCGCGCTACAGCGCGGACGGAGACAACTGGTATGGCTCGGAAAAAAGACGATGATGATGATGACCTATTCATCGCTGAAATCGAGGATGGTCCCGATACGGTTTCAGAGAAGGCGTTGGCCCGTGCCGCAGATACAGTTTGCAAAGAATGCATGCAGATTCAACGAAAAGAGAATATTTTGGTTGTGACAGACCCACATACCTCGACAATTGGTCAAGCACTCTATGAGGCCGCAGCGAGAATTTCAGATCGTGTTCTATTGGTCATGATGCCAACCACACATCGCCACGGTGATGAGCCACCCGCGCCTGTTGCCGAACTCATGCGCAAGCAAGATGTTGTTCTCGCGCCCACACGCTATTCTCTAACCCACACACGGGCACGTATGCAAGCATGCCGTGAAGGGACACGTATTGCAACGATGCCGGGTATTACCATGCAGATGTTCATCGAAGGTGGAATGACCACCGATTTCAACGCCATGCAATCTGCAATCGCCCAACTTGGAAAATCACTCAAACGCCAACGTAAGGTTGTGGTCAAAACTGATACGGGTACGAATGTCACATTTGAGATTGGAGGGCGTTGGGAGCTCGGAGACAATGGCATTTGCAATCGCCCGGGTCAAGTCACCAATCTACCTGCAGGAAAAATTCTCGCGATGCCCAAGGAAGGAACGATGGAAGGTACCATCATCATCGATGGCACTTGGGATGCTGCAGTTGTACGCGAACCCTTGACCATCAAGGTAGAAGCAGGTATGGTCACAAAGATCACGGGAGAAGGCAGTGATGATGTCAAAGCGATGTTTGTCGAGGCCAGTCGAAAACTCAAACCACAACAGCAACCCAATGTATGGACCGTTGCTGAATTCGGATTCGGTATGAATCCAAGAGCTCGATTGGTTGGCAACGTGCTTGAGGATGAAAAAGTGCAGGGTACCTGCTATTTTGCATTTGGAGACAACACTAGTTTAGGGGGTCATTCTTCTTGTGGAATCCATGTTACAGGTGTCATCAAACAACCAACGGTCAATGTTGGTGATATTGAGTTGTTAAATGAAGGCGATATTCGCATCTAAATGCGAGTGCCGCAAATGGGGCAATTTCGCCAGTGATGCTCTACACCAATGTTGCAACCACCACAATAAATTCCAGTTTGAAGAATGTGATGGACACCGGGTATGCCTGTTCTCTTTCGTCCGTCTGGAGAAGCAGGTGGTACCATAACTTGCGGTGCTGCGTGAACCGGCTGCGCCGGGGCTTGGATAGGTTTTCGAACCGGTTGAGCGACAGGTGCACGCTTTGGAGCAAGGAAAGGAACATTCGTTTTCTCCTCAGCCGCTGTGGTAAATTCCTCATATTGTAGAACTTCATCTTTGTTGACATCGATACTCTCAAACATTTCTTGTTGAACCTCACCAGGTAGTTTTGCAATGATCGGAGATGCACGGAATTCATCAGCCGAAATAACACCATCTTTGTTGGCATCCATGTCATCAAAGGCTTCGCGAACTTCTTGAGTACTGAGTGGAGTATCGAAGGCTGAAGCAATGCTCACTTCGGGTGCTGCTGGTTCCGGTTCAGGCACAGGCTCTGGTTCAGGCTCGATTACAGGAGCAGACACAGGCATGGGTTCAGGTTCGGGCACAGGCTCTGGTTCAGGTTCGATTACAGGAGCCGGCACAGGCTCTGGTTCAGGTTCGATTACAGGAGCCGGCACAGGCATGGGTTCGGGTGCTACAACCGGTTCAGGTTCCGGTTTCGCCTCGACGGTCTGCACACCTTCGGGGGCTTGGACTGATGCCTTGGTAACCGGTCCTCCAGTCAATGAAGAGAGGCTGGAAGCATCTCCACCCCCTTGGGTTTCCCGTAATACACTGTTGATTTGTTGCTGCAATGCGAGGAACCGAACTTTGTTTCCAGCCACATCCTGTAGCCACGATTCAAAGTTTGCAAGATATTGATCTAATTCTTGCAAACCACCACATATGTGCCCTATTGCAAGCATCTTCAGCAATCGAAAGGGGTCATTGAACGCTTCAAGGGCATCTTTCTCTGTCGAGGTTATTCCGGGGTCAGCACCACCAGGATTACCCATCGAATCATCTTGACCAAGATACACTCGAATCGGATCAGTCCATGAGAGCAATCCAAATGGTCCGGAAAGTAACCAATAAATTTCTCCGCCCTCAACCTCCAATCGTGTTGCAGCAGTCTCAAAATCAAACGTTGCTTGTTTGAGAAGTAAATCTCCTGTGATAGAAAGGAATTCGCCCAAACCGTTCAATCGGTCGGTTTCTGCAAGGCGATTGATGAGATCACTCGAATCTGTGATGCCGAAATAAGCCGAGGTCTCATCGACCTCAATCCCATCAGGAAGGGCAGCACCTTCGAGTTCTCCGTCACCCACCATCTATTGTCGCCTGCATCAAGCGCAGCGAAGGCCACTCAATAGGTTGACGCCGTCGTAGACGGCGCTCATGCGTACACGCGTCAGGGCCGAGACTGTCCGAGGATGTGTTTGGATTGCTTGACATTCCAGCCCTCAGATTGGAGGCGAGCGAGTACACTTTGCTCCGAATCACCAACGATTAGTCGTTCCTTGGCAGAAATAACGGCAGCATCGAAATCAGCCTTCTCATCGGGACCAAAGAGGTCATCGAAAGATTCGCTTGCCTTACGCCGACGAGATCGCTTTGCTGGCGCTGCTGTTCGGCGAGTCTTACGAGCTGGGGCAGATGATTCTGTAGCCGGGTTACGTGAGGTCTTGCGGGTCTTTCGGACGGGACGTTCATCGGTTACTGGTGTGGTTGCTGCCGTGCGGCGAGTTTTGCGAGTTGGGTCAGATGGTGTTGGGCTTGTTTCTTGTGCCGGGCCTGTGCTTGGACGCAAACCCGGTTTGGATTCGCGTGTTGTGCGTGATGGTCCTCGTGGGCTAGATGCACTCGGTGGAGGACCTGATGCTCCGGGGCCTCCAGATGGACCTGTGGGTGGTCCACGGCTTCTGGTAGGAAGCCCTTGGCTGCCGCCAGATGGAGCCCGACTAGGGGCCGATGGGCCGCTGGATGGTGGGCTGCGTGAAGGTTGTGAATCTGCAAATGATTTCGTAGGTGTTGCACTCGAGCCAGATCCGAATGGATTCCAGTCACCATCATCATCATCATCTTCGTAGAAGTCTTCCTCTTCATTGTCATCCCAATCGATTCCACCGCCACGAATCCTTCGAATGACTAGCATGAGCATGGTAATGACAAGGAATGCACCAAGACCGATGACGACGTACTTCATTGGTCCATCCATCAACGCAGCACTTTCCTCTCCCTGTAATTGGGTTTCAGTGCAACCAAATTCATCAACAATGTTACTGTCTTCAATCGGAGTATCTGGGCAATCATCTTTGTCATCCTTGACGTAATCACCATCGGAATCGCGTTGGTAAGCTGCACAACCATTCATATCGACTGTAGAATTTGTCGCTGTGCCTTGACATTGATCAATGGAGTTGTAGACCCCATCATTGTCAGCATCGAGGGGAGGACAGCCATTTTCATGCGGACCTGAGTCATCATGATCTGCAACACCGGGTTGGCCAATACAGTAATCTCCATTGGTTCCAGATTCATTGTCACCGAATCCATCACCATCTGTGTCCAGCCATTGTGTAGAATCATTCGGCCATTTATCAAAGATAATTCCCAATTCCCACTCATTAACATCGATCCATCTCTGCGGGTATGTGTCTGCCCATCCATCACCATCTGTGTCTAAACATCCTGAAATCAACCCAATGGATTGTCCTGATTCTACTGGGCAATAATCAGGCGTGGTTGCATTTTCAACCCATTGTCCAGGTGTACCATCTCGTAGCCATTCTGCACCTTGGTCAGCCCAATTGTCACCAAATCCATCTCCATCATTATCGGCCCACTGTGTGGCATCTGCCGGGAAAGCATCGACTACATCCTCAACACCATCGCCATCCGTATCGGCTCCAGCAACAATACAACCCTCTGGAGTCACTGTAGCTCCCAATGTTGTATTTGGGCAAATATCCAAATCATCAGTAACACCGTCACCATCTGTGTCTAGTTGAGAAGGAGCGCATCCATTTGCATCGACATTTTCGTAATCATCCTCAACGGTGTTAGGACACATGTCGAGTTGATCCGCATTTGCATCTATATCATTGACACCATCACCATCGGTGTCGATGTCAGTTTGTGAGGAAGAACAACCAACACTGTTTGCGAGTTCGGTTGTTGGAGTATTTGGGCAAATGTCGACGTCGTCGTACACATTGTCACTATCGGTGTCGATTTGAGAAGGTGAACAACCATCGGTGTTTGCGCTCTCCCCCTCTGGTGTATCTGGACACAAATCATCTTCGTCAGGGATATTGTCACCATCTTCATCGCCTACAGGCATCGGGCAACCAGGACCTGGAACACCGAGTAAGGCACCCGGGATTCCGACGCAACGGTCCCAATCGCCAACTGAGTTCTCACCAAAGCCATCTCCATCGCGATCACGCCACTGGTCAGGGTCGTCTGGAAGGGCATCACCGAGTTCATTCTCCCGGAGCCCACTCTCGGGATTGAGGTCAAATGAATAGGTGTTGGAATGTCCGTCACCATCGGTGTCTGTGCAGCCATTCCTGTCAACAGTAGAGTTACCCCAAATCAATGGACAATCATCGGCATTGTTGCCACCGGGATTGTCACCGTATCCATCTTGATCTGAATCTGCATGCTGTGTTCCATCAAGTGGGAATGCATCGCGATTCCAAGCATCTTGTGAGGCGTTGTCACCGTAACCGTCTCCATCGCGATCGCCCCATTGGTGGTGACAGAGTGTGCCACAGAGATTCTCTGATGAGGTATCATCAGGTGCCCAAGGGAACAAATCAGCACAGTGTTCACCGGCAGCATGTGTATTGTCTTCATCATCCACCCAGGAATTGTAACAACGCGTTACGTTGTAAGTCCAGCCGTATGGGTTTGAGGAAGTTGGCGGTTCAGGATCGGACCAACCATCACCATCGCTGTCAAGACAGCCACCTCTATCGTAAATCGAACCGCCATCAAAGCCAGGGCATTTGTCACCAGTCGGTGCACTGGAATTGTCACCCCAGCCATCACCATCTGCATCGACCCATTGCTGTGGATCTAGCGGGAATTCATCGGTTTCAGTCTGTCCACAACAATCAGGTCCATGGTTATCATAGCGCCCATCTCCATCCGTATCGATGGCTTGCATCCATTCTGTAGGGTGACGGTCTCCATCCCATCCGGCTGCACCGGAAGGGTCGGACCATCCATCACCATCCGAATCCCCACACCCGAGTGTGTCGCGCCAGGATTTACCGGAGTTTGTACAATCATCGACAGCATTGGCAAAGCCATCAGCGTCTCCATCACCACAGCCATGGTGGCCATAGGCGCTGTAACCAACGATTGTTGGGCATTTGTCAACGCTAGGTGCATCTGGGTTTTCGC
>JAPKEY010000095.1 GCA_028821815.1 Candidatus Poseidoniales archaeon
AGCTGACCAGATAATTTCTCATCGGCCACATCGAATTGGAAAAAGGCGTGACAAGGCATGAGGGCCATATCCTCGAGTTCCCCTACATTCCAAGCACTGACAAGAATTCGACGGCTAGATGGGTTGTTTTTAATCAGTCCAATGGCTTCTGAAACCTGATCAATAATGCGGCCATCCTTTGCTTCCCACTTCCGCCACTGCTTGCCATAGACTGGACCGAGATCACCATTTTCATCTGCCCACTCGTTCCAAATTCGGACCTTGTTTTCCTGTAGGTATCTGACATTGGTGTCCCCCGATAGGAACCAAAGCAATTCGTGAATAATACTTGGCCAATGCAGTTTCTTGGTTGTCACAGCAGGGAACCCTTCCGAGAGGTCATAGCGCATTTGGTGACCAAAAACAGACAACGTACCCGTCCCAGTTCGATCACCGCGTTCCACACCCTCGTCAAGAATGCGGCGTAGAAGGTCGAGATAGGTCTGCATGGAACGAGTGCCCCTAGCCGCGACAGTTCTTGAAGAATGCCCGCACCCTTTCAGGGTGCGCCAAGGGCTGCCATCGTTCCAATCACTTGATCTGTAAATCGTCGATAGAGTTCACCCATCGTTGCACGTTGCTGCCCCTCATTAGATTTGATGATGTTACGAATACTTGATTCATCCTGTGCACCACCATCTGGGTGAACAATCCATTGATTCCAGGTAATACTTTCTCCATATGTCACCTCAACCGGTTTCCAGAATCGAATGATTTTGTCACCCGGTGCCATCACATCTCGTGCCCCAATAATGGCCGTAGTGTAGACTGGTACGTTAGGGTGGCTTGCGGCCAAACGCGCCACACCCGTTTTTCCATTGGCTAGAAATGGCCCCTCTTTTCGACGGGAACGAGTCCCTTCAGGGAAGATTCCCATGGCAAGGCCAGCATCTAGAACATCAGAAGCACTGCTAAGCGCATCCGCTGCCCCCGATTCACGATGTGTTCGGATTTGGCCAGTCGTGTTCATCACAATCGCAGTCGACAGCTTCTCAAAGTGTCCATCCTTTGCCAGATAATGTATTCTTCGACGGACACCAGCCGTAATCGAAAATGGATCGATGTGGGATGTATGATTTGCGGCGAGGATGACAGCCCCCTTGCGAGGTATACGGTGAATGCCCCTGTAACGGATTCTGAACAGTGTGCGGGCCAAGATTGGAACCACTGCTAATAAGACCGTGTAGAATGGCGATTTTGGCAATGGAATGCCTGTACCTGGAATCCGACACATCGCGTGAAGTTCAGCGAGAGTCGTATCACTGGCCTCAACCATACATGGTGGCCATTCAAATATGCACTTGATGATTGCCTATTGATTGGTGGTTAAGGTCAATAATTGGTCCCTCACGGATTGGTACCGTGCGAGCCGCCATCTTCATGCTCGGTGTTTTGCTTTTGCCATTGGCTGCGCCGGGGGCTGTCGCGTGGAGAGCCGATGGTTGGTTAACCCAAGAGGTGGTTGGTGGGGAACGCCTTACGCTTGGTGATGAATTCGGTTGCCATGGGATGCCTGGGAAAAATGTGGCCGATAATCGTAGTGTAATTTCAGAATGTAAGATGTATCTTACATCTCAAATAAATGCATCAAAGTGGGGCGCAGAGCCCCTTTCTTTTGGACTACAAGAAACCGATTCCGATTCACCTACACGTGACTTATTGATGGCAGAAGGGTTCCGTATCGTTGGGGATCAAATACCATCAATTACAGGCCAAAATCCAAACTGGGCTATTGAGCGAAGTGGCGGTAGTCTAGAACAGAATGTCGCTTCGATTTCGGCAATTGAGCAAGGGATTGAATCAAATGGTTATGCGAATTTGTATTGGGAGGCGCAAATTGAGGATCTCAATGTTCGTAGGGATAAAGATGTACTCACGTGGATAGAATCACAGGATTATTGGTTTACAACATGGGGTGAATGGTTTTCTTCAACACACCCGGCCAGTGAATTTGAACGGACGAACCAATCGATTACACTGAAAGGAACTGCGACAAGCAATGGTGGCTGGGGCGTACCTGGAAACACGTTTTTGTCCATCACCGGGGGTCAAATCACAGACATTTCTCGAATCGACGGTGGGGTGCTTGATGAACTCACCATTGAAGATAATCACTTGAAAGAAGGATTCCGCATTTTGGATCAATCCAATGCTACGCTGACCATCCCCGAAGGTGCACTAGTCCTGATTACATGGGCAGGCGATATTGCTGAGGTCCAGATTGAACAGGGTACATTCAATAATTTCACACCATTCATGGCAGTCGGCCACCATACAACAGACCTGTTTGAGTGGAGTTCTCCATTCCAAGACTCACCACTCAGATTTACATGGCTGATTGAACCGCAACCTGACATCGAACCGACATGGATTCTACCGATGCTTGCTGTCCTCATCATTCTGGTTGCACCTGTGGCAATTAGATATACTCTCAATCACGATCGTGAGATGCATTATTCACCAGAGGAAGAGTGAATCTGAACTCCTTCGCGCTGCATTGCATCAAGCAGGCGTTGCAGTAATTCAGACTCCTCTCCCAATATCTCAGGGGGCATCACACCATTTTTGGAAATCGAACCATCAGCCAACATCTCAGCAACTTCTACGGTGACAAGACCCGTGGTACGGGCCATCGATGACCAACCATCCTTTCCTTCGTCGATGACATCCCACCGTAGGGTTGTATCTCTATCTTTGACTTCGATGCCCAACCATGTGAATTCTGGGCGTTGTGAATTAAACTTCCAAGCTTCAATCAACTCATCTTCTGTATCCTTACCTGACAAATATCGGTCGATATGCCCCGGCCATCGAACAGTGTATTCAAGTAATTCCTCACTATCGATAGTATCCAACAACGAGCGAACCCCATCGGTTAGGAAGGCCTCCATTTGACCATATTCTGGCACAGATACTAGATGACGTTCGGACAAGGCGGCCTCAGTGACATTGTGGCCATTGCGACGAATTCGCGCAGGTCGCATGTATTCCTCGATCACATCCGATGGTGAAAAAGGGGCCATGTAGGACCATTCTTGATCTGGTTCCTGCGGATTCCCACCGACCCAAATCTTGGCTGATAAAAGTGGCCCCATTCGGCATTGTGCATCCATCAACAAGGCATTGGACAAACCTGGAGCAATTCCGATATCATAGATCAATCGAGAACCGTGTTCCTTGGCTAATTCTTCATACATTCTGGGGTCTTCAGATGTAAAAGCCAAATCAGCCACAGACAATCCCTCTATAGACAATAATGTGGGGCGAACTGAGTGTCCGATGCGACCAGGGAGGCAATTGATCACAACATCAAATCCCCTCACCATTTCAGGCAAGGTTTCCAATTCAATATGCGATTGAATTACCTCAATATCTGCGGGTATATCTGACAACAAATCTGCATCGACAACCCGTATCTCGTGTTTTCTGTCATTCAGGATACAGGCTACGAATCGTCCCACCAGCCCGCCACCGAGTACACAGATGCGGGCCATGGCTCGGCGTGGGTAATCCACACGTCAAACCATCGGCCATAGGCCGAAGTTGACCCGACGCCTTGATAGCCGCTTTGATATCGGCATCTCCGATGGTAGACATCGACCCATGGTCAAGCGAGGTCTCTACAGACTATGACCGAATCATCCAGCAGTTTGGTTTGGAATCGGTCCCATTGGCTGAAATCCCAAATCCATCCTTACATCATCGCCGGGGCATCATTTTCGCCCATCGTGATTTGGGCAACATCCTCCAAGCGAATGCTCGTGGCGACCCCTTTGGGGTCATGACGGGCTTGATGCCCAGTGGGCAGATGCATTTGGGTCACAAGATGGTCATTGACCAGGTACGCTGGTTTCAGGAACAAGGTGCAGATGTGACTATCGCAGTTGCCGATCTTGAGGCAAATGCAACGCGTGGTTACAGTCTGGCGGAATGCCGCAAGGTCGCTTTGGAGGAATATGTAGCCAATTATGTGGCCATGGGCTTGGACCCTGAACGCACGAATATTTACTTCCAAAGCATGCGACCGATTGTTCAGCGCATGGGTTTCACGCTGGGGAAGCGCACCAATCTTTCTGAATTCGAAGCCATTTATGGGTTCAAAGGCGATACAAATCTTGCTCACGTTCAAGCACCATTGGTGCAAGCCGGTGACATCCTACATCCTCAACTCGACGAGTATGGCGGGCTACGCCCAATTGTTGTTCCAGTCGGAGTCGACCAAGACCCACACCTACGTTTGTGTAGGGGTTTGGCTGGTAAGACGAACTGGTTTAATGTCAATGATCGAAAGAATGGAGGGTTGCGTATCACAGTCTCAGTGATGGATGAAAATCAGGGTATTGTCGCAGGAGATAAGGCAACCACGAAGGCGGTATTTGGCAAAATTGTTGAATCACTTAAAGGGCTTGGATACAGTGACATCATGGCTGATTCAAAACATGGTATCGTAGACCTCCCTGCAGCTACCGGAAAAGATCGCTATCCGATTCGAATGGCCCTTCTTACACTAGAAAGAGGCATGGGTGGCCCTGGCTTGCTGCAACCAAGTAGCACCTACCACCGCTTCGCTGTTGGTATGACTGGTGGCAAGATGTCTTCTTCAATGCCAGAGACGACAATTTTTCTCAATGAGGATATGAAGAAGATGGAGAAGAAGTTCAAGCGCTCGTTCTCCGGAGGTCAATCTACTGTTGAGGAGCACCGCCGGCTTGGGGGAAATCCCGAGATTGATGTTGCCTTCCAATATCTGCGCTTCTTTTTTGAAGAAGACGATGCCGCCCTTGAAGAAATTCGCCGAGGTTATGTGGCTGGTGACATCCTCAGTGGTGAACTCAAAATGATGACTGTTGAGAAGGCAGGGGCGTGGTTGACTGAATTAGCCGAATTGCGGGACCAAAACGCGCATATGGTCGATGATTTCCTTGCTGCAGATGCCCGCTAATCAGGGCTCTGAAGTAGGGTCCCAACCTGAGATGTACCCGCATTCCATTGCTTCAATGGCCCCCATTTCACCCGATATATCTACATCGAGCGATGCGATATTCTCCACGATTCTGTCGGCGCGACTGGACTTGGGTATCGTGATGCAACCGAGGTCATGACAGAATTTGATGGCAACTTGGGCTGGCGTGCATCCCAAGCGGTTGGCAACATTAATCAAATCGGGGTCCTCCAATTTTTGTCCGCGTGCCAAAGGTGAGTAGGCCATGACCTTCGCACCCACAGATTCGGTAGCAGCCCGAAGTTCGGGCCGTTGTAACCATGGATTGATTTCGATTTGATTGACTGCAGGAAGATAGGTTGCGTATTCACGCATCGCAGCTAAATGGTGTGCACCATAGTTAGAAACTCCAATCGCCTTGACCCAACCCTGTTCGAGACAATGCTCCATCCCTTTCCAGACCGGTTCGCGATGATCAGAATCCTCCGGGGGGGCATGGACAAGGTACAGGTCAATGTAATCTGTGTCCAAATATTCCAATGATTTCTGACAGTGCTCAAGAACCTCCTCGAAGCCCGTCGCGTGCATTCGGCGTAGTTTCGTTGTGATGAACACATTCTCGCGATCGACCCCTGCTTCCTTCAATGCCTCACCAACTTCATGCTCATTGCTGTATGCGCGCGCGGTATCGATGTGTGTGTAACCCGCAGCCAGTGCTGCCAAACAGGCCGATCTACACTCCCCCTGTTCCGACATCAGAAAAACACCCAAGCCAAATGACGGTATTTCATGAGTGTATTCCACACTCTCGGCTGTACGGTGACCAATGCGCATGTACACATGCGAGGGGCGGCAAGTGATGAAACTTACAGAAGCGTGATGAAGAAATTTTTTGCCACCCAAGTAATCATCATCGTGGTCATCATGATGGCCAAGGTCATCCTGCCAATTCGCCGCATACGCTCACTTCTGGCATCGTATGCAGCAGCCTCCTCTTCGCTCAAAGGCTCGATTTCCCACGGCTCCATGA
>JAPKEY010000005.1 GCA_028821815.1 Candidatus Poseidoniales archaeon
CATCACCTGTACTTGCACCATCGACATCCGTCGGAATAGTCACCACCATTTCAGGGGCTGGATCGGAATCCAATTGGGTGATGATTGGACCTGGCAAGCGAACATGAGGTGCTGATGTATCCCCATCGAGGTTGTTCAGGGTCTCTTCATATTGCACTTGACCGTTTGCTGCGTTTAATTTCCAAACCCACATATTGCCATTGTCCGCATTAATTGTTGTGAGCAGAATTGCTGCGGAAACAGCATCAATTTGCACCCAAGCGGGATCGGACGGATGGGTGCCTTCGCCCAAGGTCACTTCCCAAATTGGACTAGGGGTACCTGAAGTTGGCAGTGGAAGGGCGATGACATTCGGCTCATTATTCACATCATCGACCATAGCGAGCACGAGTTCCGGGGAGCCATCTAAGAATAAATCTGCGATAAGTGGCTGCGCCACAGGATAATGGCAGGTTTGGCAGGTTCGATCAGCAGCCATCTCAAAAGTCGAATGACTCCACCTCCACAATCGCTCTGTTTCATGGCTTCCACCAGGTTTCCAACCTGTGACGTCACATTCAATATTGGGTGCCCATAATTCGACAGTTGCTTGACCATTTGCGTCATAGACAACAATAATCTCTAGAGTCCCATCATCTTCGACATCAAGAATAATCGGTGTTGATTTAACTTCAAGATCAATAGTACCTATGTCGACTTCCCACATGGTTTGGCTCGTATCACCATCTACAATACGCATGATTGCATGTGAATTTTGTTGATGGATGAAGACGGGGGATAGGCTGTCTCTGGCACATGAATCAAGTTCGAATCCACCCGTGTCAATATTAGCACTAAAGTTTCCAACCGACACCCCCAACGTTTCCACTCCTGTGTCTTCTGAAGCATAATGCTGCCAGTTGAGGACGGGGTTAGTAATACTCAGTAATTCTCCAGATTCTGGTTCAGATGGAGCGTGAGGGGGTACACTTGATTCATGCCCTGGTGTCCGACCAAATTGTGGCCAAGGGATGCCTCCATCAATCCAAACGTCACCATCACGTCCTTGAATCGACTGAGTAGTATCAACTGTGGGAAATGTGAGGGGGGACAAACTTTGCCCAATCAGGAGGAAAATTAACCAGAAAATAAGGATTGGTGCACGTAGCGCACCATGGGCTCCGCTCGCCATCAGTAGTTATGCCAACAGAACACTTCTTGAACGTTCGTGCGCCGAGGGTATTCATGGGTTACATAGTAACCCAGAACGGTAATTTCCGAAACCATGATTTTGCGAAGCGTTCATAGAGGGGTCTTCGGTCGCCGAATCGTCTTGGACAGCTCTCCTCTGGAGGCGGCAGCCGATGAGGGACGGGAGGCTTGCGGGTCTTCCGTCCTTGGCTACCTCTTTCGCTGAGTGTGAATCTAGGAGGAGGAAAAAAAATGTACAGTCTCGAAATAGTCGAAGATACCATTCGAATTCCAGCGGAGTATATCGAAAAGGGCAAGTCCCTTTCAGAGCACGTCGACCGTCTTGCAACCTCTGCATTTGAGGGGAAATTCGATGATGATGGGAATTACGTTCTACTCACATTCGATCATGAACTAATGGGCCGTGGCCGAATTATTCACGGCGATGGCGCAATTTACCAAAGTGTTCGCTTCAAGGCACTTTTGTTTACGATGGACCAAAACGAAATCGTCGATGGGGCAGTCAGTGAAGTGCACGAGTTTGGTGCATTTGTTCGAATCGGACCTATGGAAGCACTACTACACAAGAGTCAGATTCTTGACGAGCAAATCGACATCAACGTTGGTTTGCGTCGAATTGAGGGTCGCCAATCAGGCAAGTTTCTAGCAGAAGGAACTGCAGTGCGTGCTCGTATTGTATCTCTATCACTTAATCCACACGATCCTCGGTCCAGCAAGATTGGTTTGACATGCAAACAAACTGCACTTGGTGCACATGATTGGCTCAAAGAAGAGGTGTGATTCATGGTCAAGAAAGATCTAGCCTGCCCAGAGTGCCGTCATATCGTTGCTGTTCAACAGGGCAATCCAGGTTGGTGGCTCAAGTCCAATAATGGAATCAGGGCGAAGAATCAGAAGGCGCTATCTATCAAGGCCTACGCAATGATCAATGGCCGAGACCCCGAGGAAAATGAGCGAAAGGAATGGTTCAAAGCGAATAAGGACGATATCGAGAAGGTCATAGTTCCTGAACCATCTTGCCCCTTTCATCCTGACACCAAACTCAGTGCAGATTGGCAGGGTTTTACGATTCTACTCAACCCCCCTCGAAGTGAGGTCGCTCGCGCTCTTGGGATTGACACACCTGGCAGTTACGCCCTGAAGGTTCGACACCAGTAATCATGGAGGAATTTGTATGGAAATCACAGAACGAAAAGAAAATTCTATTCTAAACCGCGTCGAATTATCTTGGCAGTGGCGCCATGTTGGAGCTGCAACCCCGACCCGTTCCGAAATAATTGCCGCTGTGGTAAAAATGGAGCCGGGTGCGACGAAAGATCGTGTCCTCGTCAAATCTGTTAGTACCCGATTCGGGCAACCATTGACGACAGGTAGCGCTTTGATTTACGGTGACCGTGCTGACTTAGAAAAGGAGCCGAAATACATCCTTGCACGCCATGATGGCACCCCTGCAGATTCCACAAAGAAAGCGAAAGCACCCGTTGAAGAAGCACCAACTGAAGATGTTGAGGCAGTAGAAATTGCTGGAGGTGAAGAGTGATGGGTGATAATCCAAGCTCAGCAGCCAAGTGGTCCAAATACAGCATTGAAGGTGGCAAACTCACACGTAAGCAAGAGTTCTGTCCAAAGTGTGGGCCGGGTGTTTTCATGGGTGTCCACGCCGATCGCAAGACCTGCGGGCGCTGTGGCCATTCTGAGAAAACAGAGTGATTACTCAAAATCACTTGTTCGTCCTACGGGGACTGCTAGTTCGTGTAGTAATCTCTTGATGACTCGGCGTTGCCACCCTTTGAATGATTTTCGATCCAAGTGTGCCATCACTAATCCACCCGGAAATGCTCGGCGTGTACTCTCCACAGATACACGGATGGCATGTTCCCATGGCCCATCTGGTAGCCTCCCTGTATCGGGATCCCACGTATCACCTTCGGGTTTATGCATTGTAAGTGCATAATTGGCAAGTTGATGGCCAGCCCAACAGTTTGTTTTTCGCAATACGTCTGTGTGTCGTGGTGCATAATGACCCCCTCCAATTCCTAACATCACTGTTGCCACAGTACGTTCTTCAGTCGAAATGGAATCCCAATTCCCAATGCCATAGCTGCCATCTAGGCCTAGGCCAATTTGCATCACATCAGCCCATACCTCGGCAGCATCAACTCGGCCCCAATGGGTTTCTGATGAACCAATTTCAATGAACATGGTTGGAACTGAAAGACAGGGGCCATGATGTGTTGTCTCAATTGTCAACTCAAATTCAGGCACGAGAGCACGCCGATGTGCGGCTTCACACATCAATCGATACCATGATGCAAACCGTGGATTTGGTAACATCACTTCACCCTTGATGCCGCCATGTTCGGCCTTTTCACCGTGCGGTTGTTCACCCGGTACACCGATGACATGTAGGGTTAGACTGGGTATCCCACTGGCTGCAAAGTGCCGCGATAGAAAAATTACTTCATGAACATCTTCACCAGTTTCGCTTGCGAACCGCGTGTCCAATTCGTCTTCCATCAACAATCGTTTCCCAAACCACCACAACCAGACTCCCTTCAGTTTGTGTTTCCAAACTCGGTATCCTTCAACTGTATCCATTTCCATCCAACCACCTCGGGCAAGCAATGCATCACCTTGTATGGTCGATGCAAGGTCTGAATCTGATACGATGAGAAGTGTCACCATCGCTTGAGCGAATGCGCCTCTCCCCTTCAGCATTCGCAGCCCATTCCTTCATGAATCGTGGCTTCTACGATACTTCGATGTCACTGCCAGACACGCCGGCCCCCCCCCGATTCCTACTGGGAAATACTGCACACATAATCCATATCGATACCGAAGGTGGCTTGTGTTTATTGCATCCCGAACGACTGAACACCCTCGGTCCCATTCGCTTCCCATTTCCAGGGGCCATCACAAACGCTGTTTTATTGGATGAAAATCATCTTGTTGCAACATGGGTTGAGCGTGAAATTTCCCTCGCGAGACTCGCTGCTTTGGATCTTCGGGAACCCATTCAAGAGGGTGCCGATCTCCCTGAATTACGGGTGGCAATCGAGAGTGGAAAAATCGATCAACACCATGTTGCTGGAGCGTCATGGTCTCACATTCTTGATGCTGAACCACTCGCATTATGTGTGTACGAAAATGATCTCATTTTTTGCACACACCATCGTGGTCTATATCGTGTCACTTCAAGTTCAGAAGAAGTTTGGAGGCGGAAACCCATCGAATGGGATTCTCTGGTGGAGTTGCCCGATGGCGAAGTTATCGTAGCATTGTTTTCTAAGCAGGAGTCAATTTGGGCATTCTCACTGGGTGGCGGTTGGGCCGAAATCGATGCTGCAGATGGTACAATACGCCGTCGCGGTGTATTGCAATCCAAATCCAGCATCAATCGAGTTTGGGGCTGTGATGCTGATGAATGGTTATTCGGATTAAGTCACAATCGTATGGCAAAATGGTTCGTTGATGATGAATCGATTCAAATTAAAAATGTTCAAGGCCCCATCCAAGACGCAATATGGGTTGATGGTAAATGGTTGATTACTGGGTGGCGCGAGGATATTACTTGGAACCGAAGTGATTCTAAACAGGATGTTCCTGAATTATATTGTACAACGAGAGCCGAAATTGGACACAGCATCATAGACCGTGGTGATGAGGGGTTTTGGGTATTGAATAATCGAGGCCAATGGACACCTTTTGGAGCCAAATTGAACTGATGACTCGAAAGCAATCGTCAAAGAGCGTCCTCTTCAGTCATTGTGACACGGAGACGTGCGATGGGAGTCCTTGGGCGATTTATGGTCGGCATTACCAAGTGCTTGCCGCGTTTTTTCGTAGCAGGAGTTGCCCGTAGATACGTTGCAGGTAAAGACATCTCTAGTACAGTTTCTATGATGAAAAAGCTCAGTGCAGAAGGTGCATGTTTCACTATTGATGTATTGGGTGAGGAAATATCTAACCTTGAGGAAGCCCAATTTTTTATCGATGAATATGATCGCGTCCTCGATGCTATTGTAGAGAACAATTTCGATGCTAATTTGAGCATTAAGCCAACCGCATTTGGTTTGTTGATCGATGAGAAAAAGGCTTACGGGAACATCGAAAGACTGCTTAGAAATGCTTTAGAGCACGACATTTTCGTTCGTTTGGACATGGAAGATCACAGAGTCACTCAACCTACGATTGACATTGTTGTTGCAATGCACGCGAAAGGATTACACAATGTGGGTACTGTTTTGCAATCACGCCTTTTCAGAACCACTGCGGATATCGATGCGATTTGTAATCAATTAGGCGGGGCTGCTGACTTTCGAATTTGCAAGGGTGTTTATCTCGAAGATGAATCCAGATCACATACAGAATACCAATCCATTGTTGATGCATTTAACCAACATATAGACCAAATTCTCGATCGCGGGGCCTATGCTGGCATTGCATCGCACGACTGGCCGATTATCGAGCACACCCTAGCAGCACTTGAAGCAAGGGGGATGGGGCCAGAACACACAGACCCACGGGATGGATGTGCTGGAAAGCGTATCGGTAAAGGACCTGGATATGAGTTTCAAATGTTGCTTGGTGTTCGTGGGAACATCCGTCGGCGCCTTGCGAAAGCTGGACACAGGACACGAATTTACATCCCATATGGGGAGCGTTGGTACGAATACAGTATGCGAAGATTAGACGAAAATCCAGATGTGGCAATACATATTACAAAATCGATTTTCATGCCGTGGACCAATCGTCGATAATCAAAGATTGGTCAGTCGCTGTGCGATGGCACCCATTGCGACAGCAGTCTCCAAACTAGCACCAATTCCAGTCAATTCAAATTGGTCTGGACAATTGTCGAGTAATTTCTGAGGTAATCCTTGGCGGCCGAGTCCAATGAACATGCAGATTTCACCATCATACGTTGTCAGATCCACGGAACCCCCTTTGGGTTGATGGGTGGTGGCAATGGGGTGTCCTATTGCCCCACTCAACGCATCTTCAACTGATAGCAATTGTATACGCCCCGAAGCAAGTAGAGATGGCAAGTGATTCACACCTGCTGTGCCCGATTCTGTTTGAGTACGTTGACAAAGTCCCTCGAGATCTTCAGTCGGCCAATCAATCAACGCGATATCGAGACCAAAACCCCAAGCAATACCAGATGCTCGGGCCAAAGCCCGAAGATGTGGGGTGGCAATAGCACCATCATAGGTTCCTACCAATGCCATGGTGTGTCCCCGCCTTTCCACATCGCCACTGGCCGGTTGTGTGGTGAGGATAGTGGGTGTTTGAACAGGTGCCAACCCCTCGGCACGCTCAGAATCGCCAAGTCGCTCAAATCCTTTTGCGAGATTTTTCTTAATTCGCATCGCTGTTTGAGCATCCAATGATTCGACATACTGTGCAGCATTCTCCAACAATTCCCTTGCAAATTCTTCGTCACCAGCACGATCGGCTCTACCCGCTAGTGTGACAACAAATCGCACTGATTTCTCATCAGCACCCGCTAAAGTTTCGGCCAACATGCGAACATCCTCTGAACGAGTTGCATGACTGCACATTGTTCGGACAGTTTCAAATTCTGCAGAACCAAGGAATGGTAGGGCGAGTTGAAGGGCACTTGGTTCTAAAGGCAGATTGGCTTGAAGTGTTAGGCGGTGCAAATTATCAAGAAATTTCACTGCCAAATCAGGTGTGGCTTCAGTAAGAAGTGGTATAATTTCAGAAATCATTTCACGATTTCCCGTGGCAACAATTGCTTTCATAATAGGGCGAGCTGCTTTGGCTTCCATGCCATGATTTTCCACGGCTAAGTGGAATAGTTCGGGTAATTTTTGCTCTGATACGCGATTTGCAATCGCTTTCAGTGCGTCGACACGCGCTTCACCTGCTGGCAAACCCCCCGTCATACCAACGAGATCGTTCATCAATGCCTTTCTTGCCCGACCGCCTGGCCAATTACCAACCGATTTTGCGATGATTGCAATACTTTCGGCCAATCTCCAAGCCCGTTCTTCTTCCAGCATTGATTCGACAATGATTGGCACCCATTCTGCCCGGTCATCTTCACGCATATCGCCTGAAGCACACAAACCGCAAAGCGCTTCAGCACGATAAATACCATCTTGTAAATCTTGTGCCAAGTCAAACAATTCGCGAGATAGTCCACTTTCACGCCCTTCTCGCAGTATGCGTCGGCATGCGCTAGGGTCGTGGCGTTCACTCATCATGGCCAACCTCCCATTTTTCTTGATGCTCCTCACGACCTGGGTAATTTTGCCCCTTCCATTTTCCACGTTCGATCTTCCGTTTTTCAATAATTTCTTCACGGGATGGGGGTCTGTGCAGGAAAATCCGCTTGATATCCCGTGCTTCCATTTTTCCAGTTAAGGTTCTGGCTGTCCCTGAATGGAGGGCTCGAATTCTCCAAGTGTCACCTCGGTGCTTGACAATGGTGCCACAAGAGAATACCTTTTCGGGGTCAACTTCAATGATATCAGAAAAAGAAATTTCAGCATCAGTGAATGTACGTTTAATCCTCGCCAAATCAATTCGATAAGCCCAAACACGCCTGACGTCACGGGCACTGAGTGTTCGTGGTTTTGCATCTCCATCTGTTTCTAAGCGAGTAATTCGCCAGAGGAGGTCCAGTGCCTCAAATTCGTCATCCAATACAAAAATTTCATCATCATCTACATCCATTTCGTAGGGTATTGATTCCGGGCCATCCGAAAGTGTAAATCGGATGGTAACTGGTTTGGCGTTGCGGAAAATCACAGTGTGGACATTCCCACACCCTTCACATCGAAGGAGATAATCAACACCTGAATCATTCTTTAACGCCTTTTCTTTGAGGATTTCATGCGCTTGGCGGGTGTTGCAGCTCGGACAACGTGTGACGTTGTCCAGTTCCTCGACATCGTCGGCCATACCATCTCCTCCAGTCCGACCGGCTCACCGGGGGTATTTCACGACATCCCATGTCCACGAGATTTGAAAACCAATTACTTACCCGGCGAAGTGTGGGACTGAGTATTGAAGACGCCTTGGCGGCATTGCTGGCCAAGAATCCAGAACAGCCGAGGGATGAGCCTGACGTTGCAGTATCCATCGGTGCCCAACTTGAGCACATGGAATTAGATTCAATGCCCACAAGTTTACGCCGCCGAATTCGTGACGTCATCGCACGTGTTCAACCGAAGCGTGTATGTGAAGTCGGTTCAGGAATTGGACATTTGAGTGCGTGGCTATTCGATTACTGGTCCACCCATACCAATCCACAACATTTTGACATGGTCGAAGCAGGTGGGAAATTCAGTGTCATCCTCACACGCCTTTTGCGACGGTATGGTGCTGAAGATTGGGCTCATGTCCGCGTGGGTGATTTCGATTCACTGTGTGCGGAATTGGATAGTTGGCAAGCGGCCAATAGGACCACTGATGAAGCTGCGGCCACCTCTTCACCGCCATTGCGTGCTCCTTACGAGATTATCATCGTCGATGTGGGTGATGTCGGTAAGGTGGCGGCAATCAAACGTTCATTTGACCTGCTTGTTCCTGGTGGCCTCATTCTCACTGCTGAACCGGAAGTCCCAGTCGACGATGTTGGTGAAATTCCAGAATCGGGTCCAGAGAATCCGGATCAAGCCAGAGTAGCCGCATTCAATGAATGGACACAATTCATTTCCGAAGTCAATCAAACCAACCCTGTGGGTTTCGTTCCAATGTTTGGAGGCACTTTGGTTGGTATTATTCAGGCTTAACTGGCCATCGCTAGTAGAGCATCAACCCTCAGTCGCCCATATCCGTGGTAATTGTCATGCTCTGCTTGCTCATCGTTTGGTTCGACACTATTCTTAATCCATTCTTTGACATTTTCCACTGTATTCCGTGAACCCCCTGAAGAGCCGTTGTGTCCAAGATCTGGTCGGTGCTCTAAGAGGTGCGCAATCGCCCCACTTACCCATACGGTGGCGCCACTGGTTCCGGAACCCCATGCATAGAGAATGTCCGTGTCAATTTGTGCATTTAGTATAGCCAATTTTTCCCCAGGAGCCACAAGTTCAGGTTTTTTGTCAGGATCTTGTCTAGGAAAATGCTCAGGAAACCTGAGTCCATTGTCACCGATTGATGAATTACTCCATACTGATCCATCAGTATCTATGGCTCCAACACAGATGACATCCAGAACACTACCAGGGCTGGCTACATCTCCATCATCATCGGGGCCGCCATCATTTCCTGCTGCAGCAACCACAAAGATACCTTGGTCGATGGCACGGTCAACCGCACCCTCAAGTTCATCTGTTTCGATGAATATCCAATCGATTCCCTGACCTCCACCGAGGCTTAGAGAAATAATGTCGACGCCACTATCGGTGCACCAGTCTACAGCTGCCGCAATATTGGTGTCGGTTCCACTACCAGATTTTGAAATAGCCTTTGCAATGTGTAAATTGACATTGGGTGCAATACCCGGGAGGCGATTTTTAGCAACCAATATGCCCGCCATCGCGGTGCCGTGCCCCTGGTCATCGTATGGCTCACTTCTACTGCTGACAAAATCTTCCCATCCTGCGAGTTGCAAGTGTGCCAAATCAGGGTGGCTGAGGTCAATGCCCGTGTCGACGATACAAACATCAACACCTTCACCACTTGTTGAAACATTGTTAAAACCCGACAATTGCTTGAATTCTTCGTGACGTTGTGCTAGTTCAGGGGGATATGGGTCTAGGAGTCCCTGTTCCAAGAGGCCTACAGCCCAAACCACGAGTAAAATGGAAACGACAAAGAGTGCAAAAGCCGTTCCATTTCGAATGATATTTTGGATATTCATTTCCGCCCCGAACCCTCGTCGAGCTGGCGGTGCCGGTGCATCTGGCATTTCGAATGCGATTTTGAAATCTGAAGTCATGCATCCCCCTCTGTTAAGCCATCCATAATCTCGCTGAATGTATCTACAAAGATGCGTGCATCTTCTTCGGTATTGTATGCATAGGCGGAGGCGCGCAAACTTCCTTGCTCTATTCCACGAGCACCAAACCACTGGTTGACACAGTGCAGACCGGAGCGAACAAACACCCCTCCAACTTCATCCATGAGGATACCCACATTTTGAACATCAAGATTTTCCAGTAAAATTGAGCAAATACCACCACGTTTTGACGCATCCTCAGGGCCAATGATTTCAACGCCAGAGTGATGCCTGATGCCTTCACTCATGATTCGATTCACACGCACCTCTTGTTCCGCGAAGTCACGCATATCATACTGTGAGAGTAAGTCCAGTGCTGCTTCAGTGCCGCATATCCCTGCATAATGGCCCAATCCACCCTCTAAACGATCAGGAATAGGGCGTAGTGAGTAGTGCTCTGCGGTTGCAGATTCTACCGTCCCGCCTCCGGCACAGATTGGCTCGAGTTGTGATAGGATTTCTTCGCGGCCCCAAAGGGCACCTACACCTGTCGGGCCGAGCATTTTATGCAAGCTAAACGAGAACAAATCACAGTTTAAATCTTTGACATCAATAGGCATATGGGGTGCAGATTGAGCCCCATCAACATGGACAATTGCTTCATAATCGTGGGCGATTTTTACTGCTTCAGCGATTGGAATTTCGACGCCATCAAGGTTGCCAACATGAACCAATGAAACAACTCTAAGCGATTCCCCTGCATCGGCACACGCAGTTTCAAATGCTTCAATGTCAAATTCATTATTCGCTTGACTCTTCACAGTATGCAGTTTGACACCCGCAGTTTTCAGTTGTAGCCACGGGACGAGATTTGAATTATGCTCCCGATCGCTGGTAATGACAACATCTCCAGGTTCCCAATTCAGCCCTGCAGCAACCTGGTTGATTGAATGAGTTGCATTTGGAGTGAAGATTACTTCGCGGGCATTTTTCGCACCGATGTGATCTGCTAATTTCCGCCGGGTACGTGTGACTGTTTGGGAAATCGACATGCCCCATCTGTGGACCGATCGTCCGGCACAGGATGGATTTCTTGCGTAGTACTGTTGAATGGCGGTGATGACATTTTGCGGACGTAATGTCATACAAGCATTGTCAAGATAAATGGGTGAATTTTCCTCCTGTAGAGGTGGAAACAATTCACGAAAACCTGCGACGTCCATTGACTCACCATGCCTCATCGTCAGAGAAGTGATTCCCTACTGGTGCACTCGTATTACAGGATGCACAAATAACACGGGATGAGATGCGTATTCCACAGATGGGGCACTTCTCACCAGGGGTGTCGGATCCGTTACAACCATCGATAGCACAAGCGGCTTCAATCTCGCCATCGACAAGCATTTTGACACCTGTGATTTCACCGCAATCGGGACATTTTCCAGCACGTGCAGGTTGCTGGTTTGGCATTTCGCTTGATTCACGGTCCCCTCCAACTTGTCTAGATCGGTCTGATTCAATACGGATTTCGGCATTTCCCAACATAAGTTGTGGATACCAAAGTATCTGCAACATTAACCAAACTAGGAGCAACCCCGAAAACATGTACACAGCCTTCAGTACCCACCACCACTCAACCGCTCCCGGTTGGCGCAGGGCTACATAGTGTGCACCAGACCAAGCATGAATGACAACAAGAACACAATAGGCGAAAAGTGCTACACTCCAAGCAATTAGTGAATGGTCACGTTTGGCAATTTCACGTTGGCGTGGGTCTGGGTGGTAGTGTCGTTCTTCGACATGAACATCCCTTGTTTCAGTTACCGCTCGTAGCAAGATGAAAAAGATGAACGCAATGAAGATAAATCCTACAAACGTAATTACAATGGCATCCATTTCCCATCCAAATGGGAAATTTGCATCTTCCCCATGTGCCACAAATTGACACAATTCAGCTGCGAATAATGCAAGATATAGGCTGATTGCTTGAGAACGCATCAGCGGAAAGATTGCCCACAGCCTGACCAGAAGAATGGCCCACAATCCGATACTAACCAGCGTCAGGGCAATGGCTGCATTGGAAACGTGCCGAATCCCAGAATTCTCATCACTAGGGTTGATACCAATTGTATAGAAATCTCCCCCGCCGGAAAGTTCATTGATTCCGAAATCCCATCCCGACAGAATTACAGCAAGAAAACCAACCCCCAAAGTCGCCCAATGCCCCACAGTCCATGTGTTTCGTATTTTGTAGAAATGAAACATCAACTCTATTTTCAAATGGTGCAATGGCTCTAAACGGGGGTAATCTATGGACAAATTCTGACCAATCTTGAGATCAGTCAAGCGTGAACCTTCGTGGAAAACCAAGCCGTCACCAGCCTCCGTTTCTTCCATCGCGGCCTCTGTCATCATGGTACCCTGCGACATCCTCGCATTAAGAAATGCTCCACCTGCCGTAGGCTGGATGTCGAATATTCTGCAAATCAACCTGAACCAAAATGGCGCCGAGACGGAGATTTGAACTCCGGCGGGAAAACCCACATGATTTCCAGTCATGCGCGATACCAGGCTATGCGACCTCGGCAGCGTTTCGGCGTGCAACCTGTCGGATATGAGCATGATGGCAGTGATACTCACAAACGCATACTCAATATGGTGTCCGTAGTGGTTAAATCAAGCCTGTCGGTCGCCGTCTTACTGCCACTGTGGCTTAGCGGTATAGCACCTCATTGGTAATGAGGAGGTCGCGTGTTCAATTCACGCCAGTGGCTCTTTTCACAGACCCATAGGGTCTGACCAGTACCCCGAAGGTCTTTCTAACGTCTAAGTGTCGCCAGACTCCGTAGGAGTCAGTGTCATGAGGAACAATCGCAAAGTTATGCTTAGCGTACTATTGACATTCATGATGGTCTCAGTCCCATGGGCTGCTGCTGATATCAGCGGTTGGGTGGGCCCTCCACAAATCGCTTCTAGCGGCCAAGATGTTGAAGTCGATGGTTGGAATGTACCGAGTAATGCAACTATTCTCGAAGGTTGGATGACCACTGAAGACAAGATGGTGGCCGATGGAAACGGCACCGAATGGCGTGTTGATACAACGACCAATTTCTCAGTGGGTCAATTCAATTTGGCCACAATGGATCATTTTGATGGCCGTCTTTCAATTGAACCCGACAGTGCTGTGAGTCAAATTGATGCATTCCTCGGCACCGTTTCTCTACAATTTGAGCATTCTACAATTCAAGAAACAGGCAATACATCAGTTTGGGAGCCTGGTCTACCTGCCACAGTCAACGGTACACAAGTTGGCAGCACGATGCAAATGCCATATGGCAACCAGCCTGCAAATGCCCACACTGGTTCATTGATTGCAGCGACTCGGATGAACTCCAGCATCCCTTCTGGAATCGATGCAAGTTTGCATACAGGACTCCCTATACCATCCCCTGTCAACCACTTCAACCTGACATTTTGGAATTGGCGGCATTCCGATACCAATGATGGAATGTGGGTTGAGTACAAACTAGATAATGGGCCTTGGACCTGGATTTCACCGGCAGCAGGTGGCTACAATTCTTACATCACGATGAACGCATCATCAACCCCTGATGGAACACCTAACAATAGCACGACATTCCCGGTTTGGACCAATGCAAATGCCACTGGTTGGGTTCAAGAAATCTTCAATCTTGACAACATACCAAGTATCAATAATTCAGTGAACATCGAATTCCGTTGGCGAATTGTTACTGATGCTAACAGTAGTGCTAGCCCAGGCTGGTTCATTGATGATATGGGTGTCACGAATGTTGGCGGTGCAACCGGTTACTGGCACCATGGCTGTTATTCTGTTACAGCGTCAACTTGTGGTTATAGCAACAGTGCAATGGGTTTGCTTGAAGGTCAAGTTGATCTCACAAATGCGGGTGCTGGTTCTGAAGTCCAAGTTCGATTAGAGTGGGACCTAGAAGGTTCTGGGTGGGACAATTTTTGTGTAGAGTTGTCATCTAATGGAAATACTTGGACGGATATTTCGTCTTCCAGCACAACGACTACAACAGCATGTCGAAGTCGCACAGGAGCGATCCCAGGCAACGGTTACACCATGCCTAATGGAACGAGTTATGGTGATCAGACCAATGGTTTCGTCACCCTCGAACTTGCTATCCCCTCATCATTCCATAATGCAGGATTGACCGATTTCCGTATCCGAGTTGACACCGACTCATCTGTTCAATATGGGTCGCCTCAAGATGCCCAAGAGGGATTGACTGTTGATCGTATTTCGGTAGTTGCAGGAAATGGTACAATTCTCGATGACGACCCCCTCACTAATTCCACAACGATGGTGGCCAGTGGCCTGAATGGCGCCACACATGATTGGGCTTACCTTTCAATTGGCGCAGGTGCGATCAGTGGTACCTATGGATTTGAAGATAGTACTGCCACAGCACCTACGGCAATGGCGCCCGGATGGTGGGCCACGGGTGATTGGGAATACGGTTCACTCCAAACGACAACAGGAGGACCCACTAGCTGGCCCTCTGGCCCCTTTGGGCTTGGAACACATCTTGCCGGTTCGGCAAATGATGGGTCTAATGATCATCTCTACTCACCTCCCTATACAATTCCAGCAGGCGCAAGTGCAAGATTGACGTTTGAACATTGGATGTGTGCATACCAAGGTTATGCAGGTGGTGCAGTATTTATTTCGACGGACAACAATACCTGGACACACTTTGATCCAGGTAATAATTGGTATGACCAAACCGGCTACACATGGGGCACTGGGACACTACAAAACCTCGGGAATTTCGATGGCGCAAACAATATTGGTCCAAGCGGGTTCTCTTGTGTAGGGCCACACAATTATTGGGACACAAAGGTCGCCGATTTGTCGATGTATTCCGGACAAACCGTGTGGTTTAGATTCACGTATGAGCCCTACCTCACATCGTGGTCTTACGAAGAGGGTTGGTACATCGATGATGTGGGTCTTGAAGTCGATTATTTCTATGATGAAGGGAATTGGATTTCTGACGTCATTCAGACCAATGGTCTGGGTGGTGGATTCATCGATATCGATGGCATGGTTGCAGACGATACTTGGGCTACAGCATCAGTTCTAGACATATCTGGGAATGTCATTGATGGTTTCTCGAATCAATCCTTCCCAGTCTCCCTGCATGGGCTTGACAAAGATACGTATCCGAGTATCCGTGTCAAGATCAATATGGGTACTGAAAACCCATTCTTGACGCCACTAATCGACGCTGTTCATATCGGTTCAATCCGTACGTTGGATGCACGCGGTTCTGGCAATGGCTGGGATGTTGCCCCGACACTGGATCTCTGGAATGGAAATCTGACCAACAATGGCTCGGCAGTTCTACAAATCAACAGTGATTTCACACACTCGAGTCGCCCAATTACTTCGATTGACTTCTCAGGTGTGGGCTCTCAGGTCACCATTCGGGCGATTGATGCAAGCGGTGCAACCGTCGGTCAAACCGGACTTTCAGGGACCATTAATTTCCCTGAACCGCAACCCGGCTTCGGCGTCCACATTGAAGTCAATCCCGGCGGGCACATCTCATCACTTTGGGCAGAAGGTGAATTTGGACAACCTGCTGTGAACCCACAAGCCGACGTGACCAGTGATGGCACTGTCGATTGGAGCTTCCCAACAGGTACTGTTTACGGTACGCACGGATGGCAACAGATGCTCTATGAAACAACATCTTCTACTGGAACAACGGTTCACAATCAAGACACTGCTTCTACGAATTTCTATGTGGATTCGTCAGGTTCCACAGTATCCGTCCTAATTCCAGAAGATGCGACGGTTCGAACTGCGGTTGTTTCCGCATATGTCACATCGTTGACAGACCCAAACCCCTCCTCAGTTGATCTTTCAATCGGCTCGTCTTCAACCATTACATTCCCAGATGGTTACACTACGACGAGTCTATCACCTTCGATGGTTGCATACATCAACATGGTTCAACCGTCACATACTCAACTACAGACAGGAAGAGATTGGCGCGTAGTCGAATTTGATTTGTCAACAGGTGGATTGGCTTATGTTGACATCAATGCAATCACCCTCGGCTATTCAATATCTGAAAACATTACTGGATTGGCGCAACAGATGGTGGATTTCCAACGCATTACTGTCGCGCAAGGTGCAGGTGTAAGTGTCGATATTCCTGTGACCTACAATGCTGATGCAGGAGCCGTGATTATTGATGGGGGGATTCATCATGAATTGATGATTACCAATTATCCATTCACCGTTCCAAACACTCTGTATCCCGATGGTAATATAGTTGAAATTACCACTCGTCACCATCATTTGTACGATAACAATGAGATATCCAAGATATCCTTCACAGGAATGGCTAGCGATGGGACGAACATTGTGTTTGAAGTAGCAAATCCCTCGACAACAGCTACATTTACTCAGATTTCAGGCAATGCGCAATTGCCCATGGAATCAGATTGCAGTGTCACTGAAAATGCTGGTACTCTCGAAATCGATTGGCGATTCCAAGTCTCGTGGACATGGGATGATGTCGCACAAATTGATTGGTCAGCCCTGAGTTACAACATCACTGGAGATGCCATCGCACCCGCACACGCACAATCCGGTGGTTCGGGTAGCCAGGCGGTGGAAAATGACCTCGAAGTCAGTAGTTTTGAGGTCTATGATGGCCAAGGCCGTCACCTATCCAATCAATTCTCACCCGATTATCCGTTCCACTCCCGCAGTGGGCAGAATATGTCCATCAGTGGAAGCGTTCGTTTCCAGAATACGGTCGACCTTCGACCATTGCAAAGTGATTTCGCGATGATTGTCAATGTATCCAGCGTTGAATCGCCACTGGTTTCAGATGGTGATGGGACCTTCTCCGGAAATGCACATCTGTCTGCCGCAGCCTCTCACACGCTATCGCCTATCATTGGCCGTGTAGGTCCGGTTACTGGGTCGACAGGCGCGAATGATTCCACCACAAGTCCACCTGTTGTCACTGTCATGATGGACGACGAGGCACCAGTTGCGGGCCCATTCCTTGTCTCAACTTCAGTTGGTCAACTAGATGCAAATGGATTCGTTTGGGATCCGATCAATCCTTTGTCAGTTCACATCACTGTTTCTGACGCACAGGATCGTAATGATGAGGTCATACTTCACTACTGGCGCGAAGGCATTGATGACACCAATGCCGATGGTTTTGCACAGGCTTCAGAATATCTCACGATGACTGAGAATCTGTATCCTCTGCGCAGCGGTTCCCAACAGATCACTTTCTCCAATATCCAAGTTGCAACGAATGGATTCAATTCCAAGGTTAGTTTGTGGATTGAAGGTGTTGATTGGGCTGGAAATAGTTACCAAGAAGGAGGCACTGGCGGTGGGCCTGGTTTGTCGTCAGATTGGGCGACTTTGCAAACTGCACAAAACACGGAAACAACCTTGTTGAACACAGGTTTCTCACTAGATACATGGGCCGAGTATCTTCTTGCGGGTCAAACTCATACTTTCTCGATGATGATTCAAGATGCAAATGGCGTCCAAACATTGGATGATATTGCTGTCTATCTCGCTGGGCAGTCCTACGCACCTCTCGGACAATTCCACTACGACCCTCGTCAGGATGTCCTCTCCACTGTAGCCAACAGCCACGTTCAACCATTATCTGCTACAATCACACCGATGACTGCAGACACCTCTCGATTAGATATCACATTCAGCATGGACTGGAATACACCAACGTCACAGAACTGGTATGTCCCTGGTGTGACTGTCACTGATGATACCGCAACCGTGGCAAATTTGAACAATCTCAATGCCTTGCGGTGGCGCCTCGACAACATTCTGGTTGCAGTGGCCACAGATTTGGTTGACCTAACACCGCCGATTTCCGAAGGTAATGCGGCCGTACTCAATGTGCAAGAGGGGGACGAAATCATTGTCGAAGGAACGGTCAGATACAGTGCAACTTCTGTCCCTATTCTAGTTCCCAATGAAAACCTGTCCGTGCGTGCCCAAGTTCTTGTTGGAAGTGTCGTTGTAGAGAAGGTGGTAGAGGTACAATCTGGTGGATTATTCAGTGCCCCCCTCGTACTACCAGCAAGAACACCACCTGCACAACAATTACCGATTGAATTGACCGTACTAAACGTTCCTGGTGCCGGAACATCACTGGCAAATACAGATTCAAACATCATCATTGATAGTAACGCACCGGAAATTATCTTCGACCAGTTTCGATTCCCAACCTCCTCCCTTTTGCGATTGGAGAGTGATCAATTGAGCACTGTACAAATCGACATAATCATCGAGGATTCCGGTGGCATGCCTGATTCTAATATCACGGTTCACTGGGATTTCTATCGCAATGGTTTACCGCGATTGGGTGTCGGTGGAGTTGATGGATTACAATTTATGAGTGTTGAAGGTGAACAAACTCACTTCGGAAACCAACTCGATATGCGACCAACAGATGGTGGGAGGTTGTTAGAGGGTGACCAAATCAGCGTCTGGTTTCAAGGGACAGATCTGGCAGGTAATGCACTTGAAGGTGAAGGCACTGAAAATGCCCCGCGATATCCATTACTCGAGATCATCGAATTTGAATGGAAACATTCCGCTTGGGTGATATCTCCATCTACGCCCAAATATGGAGATACGGTGGAGATTCAAGCTATTTTCACAAATGAAGGATTACGTGGTGGAAGCATCAATGTCACACTTGCTGAACAAAGAGACGGTTATTTGATGGATGTTGATACAAAAACACTCAATCTAACATCTTTGGATACTGATGCTAGCGTCATGTTTGAGTGGGAGGCTTGGAAGGCAGGGGGGCCTGAACTTTACATCTACATTGATGGTGATTCACAAAACCTAATTCCTGTCGGTGAGTTCTCGGTCATAGTTGAAGAAGAATCAGCTGGTTCAACATCATCTACCATCTTCCTCATTGGAATTGTTGGTGTTTTGGTAGTGATTGTTGCCGGCTTACTCGGTATTATCGTATTACGCAAACCCAGCGAATCGATAGATGAATATCTCGATGAAGCATGGGGCGATGAAGAAGGGCCATCATTTGGCGCCACAACAGGAATCCGCCTTGATTACGAAGAAGATACACTGTGGAATACGGTTTCAAGACACGGCATCTATGACAAAGAAGCCTTCCTTGCACATGCACGAAAATACGACAGGGATCAGGATGGATTCCTCGACGCTGAGGAATTAGACCGGGCTGCTGTGGATTTCACAACCCTGATGAAGCAGTCAACCATGACTCCGGAGAGTGAATACCCACTCGATTTCAATGATGATACAGTATCTCACGTCATTGAGTCGCATGATATTCATGACAAGGTTGCCTTTCTTCACTTCGCCAATTCATACGACGAAGATCAAAATGGGTACCTAAAGCACAGTGAATTGAGTCGTGCTGCTGCTGATTTCGTCGAATCTGGCCGCAATGTAGCTGCCCCGATCCAAACAACACCTGATCTTCGGTTGCTGTCCGTCGCTGAAGTTTGTTCAGCCCTCCCCGATTGGTCGGAATCAAAGGTGAACACGTGGATGGACAAAGGTTGGTCTGCACAGCAGATTATTGATCAAAATGCCGAACCGACCCCTCCTCCAGCACCATCTGGATTTGGCGAAGAATACACCACGCCGGAGCCCGAACCCCCCCTCGATACTAAACCTGAAAGAGTGCAGGTTGATGAGGAAACAGTGGAAATTGACGACCCTCCGGTGGAGGAAGATGACGCGGGGCCCAGCAAAGCATCTCTCAAGCGCTTGAAGAAAGCAGAGTTGGTTGAGCTTGCAACACTTCAAGGTTTGAACAGTAGTGGGACAAAAGCAGATATCATTGCTCGTCTATTGAGTTGAAACCACTTCTGGCAATCCGCGAAAATGTTTCGAAACGGTTTCCGAAACCGAACAAAATCGTTTCCTTTATAGACCGGTCTGAATAGATGGGCCGTTTGAGGGAGAAATCCCTCATGATGGGATGGGAACCATATGAGCACTAGCGAAAACCGGAGATTGACGATAGCAAGAGAAATGGCCAGTTTGCAAGGGGAGGTGGAGGACCTCCGCAAACTCGTCAATACGTTGTTGACCATCATTATGGAAGAAGCGGACGGAGTGCAGTCTGGAGCAGCACCAGTCCACGCGGGAACTCCTCGCGCGGGCATTTCCATGTGACACATGGGAAGATAACTACATGAAAATAGAAGAAGCTTGGATTCAAGCATCAGAAACCACTGGTGTCGATCAAATCGGCGCAGAGCTTGGTGCTGCTTTCACCCTTATCCTCCTGTCACTTGAATTGGCGTGGTGGATTGGTCTCGGTTTGTTCCTCAAAAACCGGAGACAACGTCATACAAATTCTGATGATGCCTGAAAATCATCCCTTGATGACACAAAAAGGCCGCAGTTTTGCCACCGGTCGTGCAAGTCCGGCTTCAGTCGTTAGTCGTATGACCTGATCAACATCTTTGTAAGCATCCGGGGCTTCTTCAGAGAGTACATTCGGTGTATTCGCATACACAGAGATGCCCTTTGCTGCCAATTCTTCTTGAAGTGCTAAACCATCGATTGAATTCCGTGCTTGAGTTCTTGACAGTTGCCGCCCTGCCCCGTGACAAGAAGACGAGAAAGCAGCATTTGAACCCGACACAGGACCTGCGAGGACGTATGATGCTGTGCCCATATCCCCTGGAACAAGAACCGGTTGACCCACACCACTGAATTTAGGAGCCAATTCATTGTGATCTCCCCCCAGTGCCCTGGTCGCACCTTTTCTGTGAACGCAGCAATTACATGAAGAACCGTGGACAACGTGTTGTTCGATCTTGGCAATATTATGGCACACATCGTAAATCACCTCTAACTCACCGTCTGTACCTAGATGGGCGCGAAGTGTTTCACGCAATCTTTGTGTTAGCGCACTGCGATTGGCAAAGGCGTAATTTCCTGCTGCTTGCATGGCTTCAAAGTAGGCTTGCCCTTCCTTCGAATGGAATGGTGCAGCAGCTAATTGTCTGTCAGGCAATGTGATATCCCACTTTTCAGCATGCCATCCTTCAGCAGTTTTCTTGTAACGCGATTCCACACTCGCAACGTGGTCAGAACAAACTTGGTGCCCCAATCCCCGTGAACCGGTGTGGATCATTGCGGTCACTTGCCCTTGACGTAGCCCAAATGCATTCGCTGCTTCGACATCGATGATGCTTTCGACAACTTGTAATTCCAAGAAATGATTACCCGAACCCAATGTTCCCAATGAAAGTGAACCTCTTTTTATTGCACGCTCCGATAGCCCTCTTTCACTTCCTTCTAGGAATCCATTTGATTCCATGGCGGCTAAGTCCGCATGGTGTCCAAGGCCGAGTTCAACGGCAGCCTTGGCACCTTCGGAAAGGATGGATTCCATTCCCGAATCAGACAAATCAACGCCACCCTTGCCAGATGGGCCGGCTGGAATTCTTCCTTTGAGCCTCCGTCCAAGTTTTTTCATATCGTGCAGATCATTTTGTTCCAAATTCAAAGCGCACAACCGAACACCGCAATTGATGTCAAATCCAACTCCACCTGGGGATATCACGCCACCATTATCAATGTCTGTAGCTACCACGCCACCGATGGGGAATCCATATCCAAAATGAAAATCAGCCATGGCCCATGCATTTCCAACAACACCAGGGAGTGTGGCTGTATTGGCCAACTGTCCGGGTGATTGATCTGTTTGGTTTGACAAATGCTGAGAATCAGCAACTAGCATAGCATCGACCCTCATCGCACCATGCTTTTTGATACGGTGCAAACCGGCCCCCGCCGATTCAATATGCTCCCGCCACGCGTCACTCATACCCTGCGCTGTCGACAGTGTTTGAAGTCGCTTTCGGCGACGGCACCCTATGGGTGCCGGCCGACTCATTCATGAACGGCCTTCAATTCCGGTCTACTGAGGATGCCCATGACCTTCGGCGACATCGACATACCTTATTTCCATGAACAGGGCTTTGTTCGTAAGGTTTGCCGGGTCACCAACTTGTGGTTTTGGACACGTGATCACTCGCGCGAAACTTCCGGTGATACAACCGAAGATGAGTACACTTTCATCGGCGCACCAATCATTGATGGATATCCTCAGCGGGGAAAGGCTCTGAAAGATGCAATGAGGGAAACCTTCCTCAACTACTTCGAAGAACATGGCCATTCTCGTGTCGAACCTTACCCTGTCATCGCTAGGTGGCGAGATGATATTCACCTCACCATCGCTTCCATTGCTGATTTCCAACCCCACGTCACGAGTGGAATCGTACCCCCCCCTGCGAACCCTTTGACTATATCTCAGCCTTGTATCCGCTTAACCGACGTCGCCGCAGTGGGGCGTTCGGGTCGTCATTTAACCACCTTTGAAATGATGGCACATCACTGTTTCAATCGTCCCGATGAGGGTGATGTGAAGTATTGGATGGAAGAGTGTATCCAATTCTGCGATGATTTATTCGTCAATCGGTTGGGTATTGAGCCCAACGAAATCACCTATGTCGAAAACCCGTGGTCTGGTGGCGGTAATGCTGGCCCTGCGGTGGAGGTCATCGTAGGTGGTCTTGAACTCGCAACCCTTGTTTTCATGAATTTGGAGGAGTGCGAAGATGGCGATGTCGAAATCAAGGGCATTCGCTATGGAGAAATGCCATTGCAAATCATCGATACAGGATATGGTCTTGAGAGATTTTGCTGGGCCGCAGCGGGGACACCTACAATTTACGAAGCCATCTACCCCGAGACTGTTTCTTGGTTACAAGAAGAATCTGATTTCCAATCGAGACTATCCCAACTAGGGGACATAGACATGGGTGCCCTTCTCTCTGAACTATCACGGCTTGCGGGTATTCTGAATATCGATGTGGGGACGGATGTGGAGTCCCTTTACAATCGCTTATCAGAGCGCCTTACAGATAGAGGAATTTCCATATCTGTCGATCAATTGAAAGCAGTAACTGAACCTCTATCTTCGATTTATGCAATCCCTGATCATATGCATGCTCTGTGCAATATGTTAGGTGACACACTGATTCCTTCCAACGCCAAGGCTGGATATCTTGCACGAATGCTTGCGCGTAGAGTTTGCCGTATGAAGGACGATTTGGGACTCAGCATGACCCTATCCGAACTCGGTGCTCACCACATGGATGTCAATTTGGACATGTCTGGGTTTAGCCAATCTAGGGAGGGGATTCTAACCATCCTTCAATTGGAGGAAGCTAGGTATCATGAGATGCTTCGAAAGGGCGAAGCCGCTGTCAACACCGCACTTGCAAAACTTTCCAAGGAAGCGAAGGCCGCTCCCGACGAAATTCTTTTCCGCCTCGCTGAGGAACGTGGACTTCAGCCAGATATGGTGGCCAGCATTGCCAACCGCCTTGGTTGGAGTAATCTGAGGATACGTGTTGGATTCGCGGCGGATATGGCTGAAAGAAATGCACTACAAACTAAGGCTGCGGCCAAGGCAAAGAGCAAGGAAAAATTGATTCCAGGTAATTGGCCAGCCACTGGACGCCACTACTATGATGACACTTCACAGACTCAATTTGAGGCCAATGTCCTTCACTGCACAGAAATCGATGCATCAGCACTGAATCTATCCAGTGAAGTTCAGGGTACACCAACCCATGCAGTCATTTTAGATCACACTCTATTCTATCCTGAAGGAGGTGGTCAATTGGGTGATTCTGGAACGCTAGGTGATGCGACTGTATTCGATACGCACATCGAGGGTGAAGTCATCCTCCATCTAACAGATCGCCCGCTTTCTGGAACAGTACGGGGTGATATATTGTGGGGACGTCGCAAGCAATTGATGGATCATCACACGTCGGTGCACATCATTGGCGGCAGCGCACGTGCTTTACTAGGTCCACACATTTGGCAAGCCGGTTCATCCAAAGGTGAGCGCTATGCACGTCTCGATGTTACCCACTTCCAGCGTCTAACTCGTGATGACCTCAATGCGATTGAGGATCATGCGAATGCTATCATTGCCACCAATCCAACCATCGAAAAGGTAGTCATGGAACGTGCTGAAGCCGACGCGAAATTTGGTTTTGAGTTGTACCAAGGTGGCCCTCCCAAACACAGTCAAATTCGCGTGATTCGAATTGGCGAGCATGATGTGCAAGCATGTGGTGGAACGCACCATGACCAAGCAGGCGAAATAGGGGAGGTTCGCATCATTCGGAGTAGTCAAGTCCAAGACGGGGTGGAGCGACTGCAAATCGTGGCCGGGGAAACTGCACGCGAACACGCCCGCCGGCAAGAGCGCCTGCTGGCCGAATCTGCCGAAGCGCTAGGCGTTGCTGTTGATGACCTTCCAAAGACAGTAAATCGGTTCTTTGAGGAGTGGAAGGCGCAACAGAAAAAAATCGAATCACTTGAAGCGGAAATCGTGCGACTGCGGACTAGTGGTGGTGGTGATGAGGCAGTTGAGAAAGGTGGGGTTCGCTATGTCGTCATGGAAGCAACCGGTGAGCTCAAACAGATGCAGAACATGGTCGGGGAACTCACTCGGGATGTAGCCAAGCCAACGGTAGCTGTAGTCGGAAGCCGTGAGGGTGGTGGGAAAATCATTGTTGCAATCACAGAAGACACTGCAGCCGCAGAAAATCACAACGCAGTTGAGATTCTGAACGCAATTGCTGGACACATCGGTGGAGGTGGCGGCGGTCGACCAACCTTCGCTCAAGGCGGCGGTTCAAACGCTGAAGGTCTCGATGCTGCATTGGCTGCCGCTAGAGAGACACTTGACCTGTAATCTCAGCGTCGGGTGAATTTAACATCGATTTCATATTTATCGAGAACCGTTGAACTCAGCCCTAGCAGTCCAGCCAGTATCGCCATATATGCACTCATTCCAAGATCATAAACGGCCGTCACATCATTTGGGGAAATCAAAATCCATAGCATGACGCCAATCAGCATCAAACTGCCGGGTGTCCAACTCAGAATGGTATTGATCTTATCAGGAATTTTTCCATCCATCCAATCGACACCCGCCATGGGCAGAATCGCCATGATTATCATGAACAGTGAGAGGATTACACCGAGCCATAAGAAAATCTTGGCAACCGTTCCAGCTGTTGCCATAGCACAGGAATCATCGTCATCTTCGTTCAAATCACACGATTCTGACCATGATATCAGCAACGATGCACTATCACATTCACCCATTTCAGTCATTTCCACCATCAGTTCACACATTTCGGCCGATTCAAGGTCAATGTATTGTCCACCAAGAGAGGCTTTCATTTCAGTATCCTCTACATCCACTACCAGCCATG
>JAPKEY010000096.1 GCA_028821815.1 Candidatus Poseidoniales archaeon
TTTGTGTCAGGGTCTTCTGACTCGAAGGGTTGAATGCCACTTACGGTACGCATTCGCATCTTTCCATCCCCTTGATCATCAATCTTGACCTCATTGGTCAGGAAGCGGTTTCCGCGATCTTGTTTGCGTCTCCAGCGCCCGATGTGATGGCTACAACCAACCACACCCGGCTTGATGCTCTCAGTGACCCAGACCTTGTCAACGAACCAACCAATTTCAGTTTCAATTTTCAAAAGGTCACCTTCGTCAATGCCCAGCTTAGCCGCATCCTTTGGATGAATCCAAATCGGATTGCGATGAGCAATCTCCACCAACCACTTGGCATTCGCTGAACGAGAATGGATGTGCTGTGGCAATCGGAAGTTCGGCAACAAGCAGTACTCATCTTCGCCGGTCAATCGTGAGGGGTGAACCTGACTCTTGACCCTAAAGTGGGGAATGGCGTGCTCAGGGTAACCAAAGTCGATCATTGTCTGTGAGTAGAACTCCTGCTTGCCACTGGGTGTAGGCCAGCCTTCCTCCTTGTGTTTCTCATAAGTGGCGGGTTCAATCATGAAGGCACCATGTTTGCGCATGTAATCTAGTTCTGTAACATCTTCTTCTTTGGCCGCTTCAGGCAATCCAGGGACTCGCTCAAAGAGATATTGATAATACTCATCAATTGTGATTGATTCGCCCGGTCTATAGGGTGATTCAAAATGCTTTTTTATACCCATTTCACCATCTGGATCAATGCGAAGGCTGAGTTCATTCCAGAACTCATCTTCCTCCCAGACTTCCCCTGGATTAATCTCGTAGGTGAACGTCACATCCTTACCTTCGCGGCGAGCATATTCACGCAGTACAGGTTGACGGAATGCGACCCACTTTCCAGAACTGGTCGCATATGAATTGACATCGTGTCGCTCTGAAGCGTGACCCATCGGTAAAACGTAGTCAGCGAAGAAGGCAGTTTCGTTCCATGTCGGCGTCAGAGCGATGTGACAACCGATGCTATTCTCATTCTGAAGCATCTCCATCCATGAGAATCCATCAGGGTAAGTCCACACTGGATTGAATACGCGGGTGAAGTAAACATCCATTGTCCCCCGGCCATCCTTCACCAAGTGTGGTAGGATGTGGCTCATCTCATAGTGAGACAGCATGTATTCAGGTGGGAAATGCAACTCGTTCCAGCCATCTGGATCGGGTGGTTCATCGAATAATTCCGGCTTGAATTTAGACCATGAATTGGGGGCAGTCCCCCCCTCAGTCCCCACACTGCCAGTAAGCACATTGAGAAAGTGTAAGGCACGACTGACCTGCCAGCCACCGAGGTTTCCAATCGCTGCACTGCGCCACACGTGTGTGCAAAGTTGAGTTCCTGCATTGATCACCGCTTCACCGGCTTCAATGACTTGCTCGACAGGGATACGACATTCTTCTGCCGCATATTCAGGTGTGTACTCTGCGTATTCATCAAGCAATAGTTCGAGGAATCGTTCGTAGGTGCATTCTTCATTGGAATGCACGGCTTTCATCCAATCCTGCCAATTGACTTGGTTCTCGACAAAATCGCGGTTGACCAATCCTTTCTCAACAATCATTCGAGCCCAGCACAGGAACAATACAGTTTCAGAACCGGGCCAAGTTGGCAACCAATGATCTGCCATGGCCGCTGTGTTGGAGAGACGAGGGTCGATGACAATCAGCTTGGCACCATCCATCATTCCTTCCAGGATTCTCTGAGCGTGCGGATTGAAGTAATGTCCAGTTTCCAAATGGGATGATGACAGTAGGATGACCTTGGCATTCGCATGGTCTGGAGAAGGGCGGTCGTGATGATGCCATAGTGCGTAGCCTGTTCGCGCACCTGCGCTGCAGATATTGGTGTGTGAATTGTGTCCATCTACACCCCATGCCTTGAGAATTCGATTGGTGTATCCCTCATGCCCCGGGCGACCGACGTGATAGACAACCCGATCTTTGGCTCCAGTCTTGAGGGAGGTGCGAATCTTGGTAGCAATCTCATCAAGTGCTTGGTTCCAAGAGATTTGTTCCCACCCACCATCTCCACGCTTTCCTACACGCTTCATGGGGTGTAGGATTCGTTCTGTATCCTGAATTTGATTGATTGTAGCTGGTCCTTTGGCACAGTTACGGCCGCGTGAACCTGGATGATGCGGGTTTCCCTCAAATTTCTGTACTTCACCACTATCCTTGTCGATATAGGCCAGAAGTCCACATGCAGATTCGCAGTTGAAGCAGGTCGTCGGCACCAGACTGTATCGCCTCTCAACCTGCTCAGGCCATGCCTGTGCGTCAAGTTCGACGTGGTCGTGCCAATCATCGGGTGAAGGAAACTTTCGTAGAGATGATCCTGTACTCAGTGTGTGCTTTCGGTCTAGATTTGGGATGATACGAAGACCCTGTGCAATTCTTTCAATAAGTGAACGGGCCATGCATTTCACCTCACAGTAAGGGGTCCATCTGGGCTTCTCGCAATCCGTGCCGGATGTGCTTGAATCCAAACCAATAGATGAATGCCAAAACAACTGAGGCGCCGATAATCATCTGTGACTCTGGCTGTTTCCAATCTGTCATCCAAAGGACAAGAAGAGGCAAGCCACCACATAGGAGCATCTCGAAGGTTCCGCTGATGGCAATCTCTGAATCAGAACGTTGTGCCCACATTGTACGACCCTTGGCCTGCTTGAGCAACCAACCTGTGTAAGCGCCTGTCATCCATGCCAACGGAATCCCTGCAATCGCCAAGCGTGTATGCCACACCTCTGCATAGTCGAGCAGTGAGATAATCACGTGGGCGAAAAGAATTCCACCAAAAGCAGTCAATATGTAGGCCCCACGGACCAACCATGAGTCCCAATTGGGTCGCAGAAGAACGTATACGAATCGGCCAGGCTTATCCAAATCCTTGACTAGGAGTAACCCAGTGATACCTAGTAACGAGATGCTAACAAAGAAGCCGGGAAGAATGAGCCACTCAATCTCAGTGATGCCATACATCATCAAGAGCATGAGTAGGATGTAGAAGCCGGATGCTGCCGCTTTTGTGATAATGTAGGCCGCAACCTCTCCGTCCCAAAGGATGCCTTTGCTAGGTTGATCGTATGCACGAGTGGCTTTGGGCGTATCTTCCTCAAGTTTGGCCATAACATCACGAATGATTGCCCTGTCGCGTGGATTTGCAGCTTTGGCTTTCTTTTCTAATGCGAGTTGGACCAGCATTGAAGGGGTATCGGCCTCAGCCAATCGAGAATCTGCATACTTGGCGAAGTGGCCGACCCCATGTGCCTGATCGGTCCACATTCCAATACCAGTCACCGCAGTTGCAGCAGGATCGAGCATCTCATCGCTGGTCTCGACATAGAAGACGTTGGGCTTAGTACCTGCCTCAGGCTTGCGAACTTTGACATCGTTCTCCGCAATTCGAATTGAAATTGGTGAATGCGGGTCATCTAGATCACCACTGACAATCGATTCAGTGGGGCATACAATGACGCACGCCGGCTCGTAGGAGTTCTCTACCCGGTGTGCACAGTAGTTGCACTTGGCAGCCGTACCTTCGTTAGGATCGATATACAATGCATCGTAAGGACAGGCTTGCATACACGACCTGCAACCAATACATCGATCATTGTCAAAATCTACAATGCCATCTTCACGTGTGAACAATGCATAGGTGGGGCAGATGGTTGTACAGGGAGCGTCCTCACAATGATTGCATCGATGAACGCTGAACTCTCTTGAAGAATCGGGATAGGTTCCGGTCTCGATGTACTTGACATGAGTCCGATTTACGCCGATGGGGACATCGTGTTCGGATTTGCAAGCCACTGTACAAGCGTGACAACCAATGCAGGTTCGATTATCGATGACAAAACCATAGTTGACCATGGGAGCACCTCACAACAACAGCGTTGAATTTCCCCCAGCGGGCAAAACTTCGAGCAACGTGACATTGTCTCCAAACAAACTTGGCCCTGTAGTCCAAGTTCCAATGATGGCTTCCTCGCTGTTCACATTGTGTGCCAAAGCCACCCATGGGCGACCTTGGTCATCGATTTCGATATCGATGAAATCACCAAAACCACCGCATCGAACATCTCCGCAATCATCAGTCATATCGAGCATGTCATCAAATTCATTGACCATTGTAGTGGTAATCAGAGGATAGGTCGTATTGGCATCAGTAACGGCGCCTAGGAATCCACCCCAACCGGCACCATCGGTGAATTCACCAATGTAAGCGAAGGCAACACGTCCATCAGCCCCAGCGAAAATAGTTGGGAATCCTGCTTCCTCAATACCCGGCGCTGCGACCATGATGGGTTCCCTCCAGGTATCACCGTGATCTGTTGACCAGCTGACCCATGGCATCATGCCATCCCCAATCCACATACCATACACATTGCCAGCAGCATCGGTTGCCGTTGCCACCTCGTGGCTGTGCCAACCCTGCTGCATGCCGATATCAAGCGTGATTGTGTGCTCTGACCAACTGTAACCGCCATCATCACTAGCATACACCGCTGGGCCTTCACAGGAAGGATTCCCACGATACACCCAGCCATCGATAGAGCCGACGACGTGACCATGCAATCCACTGCACTGTGTGGTTAGGGGTGAACCGACTTGCTGAATGTCCCAGGTTTGGCCACCATCCAAGGATCGTGAGCATTGAGGGCCTGCAATCGAAGTCCCAGTATTGATACAATATACGTAGATCGTATCATGGAATCCAATGCCATTAACATCCACTGTGGAGGCGATGCTTTGGTGGTCTTGAGGTGTGTAATAGCCATAAGCGGTGAATGGTGGACTCCAAGAATCACCACCATCATCTGAATACTCAACATACATCGCAGTGAGAGCGTGCATATCGAACTTGACGATTCGATCAGTCCACGGGTCGACGTAGATGTATGGATCATTTGAATTGGGGACTTGAGCCCCAGGATAGACTTGCCCAAAGGGCCCCACATTTTCCCAAGTTTGCCCTTGATCTTGGCTTCTAATAATCATGGTACCCGTGCCAGCTCCATTGTAATTGGTGAATACAATCGTACCATCAGAAAGAACACCAAGAGTTGGTTCAAAGGTATCGTAACCAGTCCCATAATAGGTTCCATTCGTCCAGTATGGGACGTTGGAACCGTTGAACATATCCATGGACAATCCACGCTCGGCCATAGCCTCTGCATCAAGTATATTCGTTGCATTTTGGGAATCTGGGCTACCACCGACGTGGTACCATACTCCCGATGCGATTGCTTCCTCAAAACCAAACGGATAATCAGGTGCAGCAGGTGGCTTGGCATCCTCGCCAAAGCAGCCCATTAGAGTGGGCAAGACGAGTAGAAGCACCAAGAGAGTGCTCACGCGTGTGCGCATGGACCGCCGAAGGCGGTCACCGCTTCAATCGTTTCGTTGGCCTTGAAATCCGATTACTCGGAATCTTCGGTCATTGAGCCTAGATATTCGGGCAAATCAACGCCAGCCATCTTGGCGACATCATGCATTGGTGGAAGGGTTTGAACCAATCCACTGACGAAGTTGGATGTTGCACCTTTTCCGTCTGCACCGTTGCCGGAATCCCAAACAGTGATCTTGTCAATCTTGAGGTTCTTAACAGCCTCAACTTGGGCCTGAACCATCGATTCAACCTTCTCAACCATGAGTAGGGTTGCAGCAGCCTTGGCGTCTCCACCGGCACTTGCAACAAGCATCTGGTAACCGGATGCTTTGGCCTCCAGAACTTTCTGAATACCTTTTGCTTCTGCTGTGTAGATGGCCAAGATTGCATCTGCTTCACCACCAGCGATACGGCGTTGGCGCTCAGCCTCAGCATCCGCAGCAATCTCAATCTGTTGCTTAGCAATTTCTTCGCTTACAATTTCTTCAGCACGTAGGCGCTCTTGTTCGAGTAAGTACTGCGCCTTCTGAA
>JAPKEY010000097.1 GCA_028821815.1 Candidatus Poseidoniales archaeon
AGTTGGCTATGCATTGACAGCTTGGATGCAGGAAATGGACCTCATATATCGGTTTAGTCACTTTCAAGCCATCCCAAAAGATGTATCATTCACCGAAAAAATCTTGCTTTTCTTCATCCGCGTCATCACCTCATGGATTTCCCCTGTTTTACTTGGACTGGTCCCGTTTGTTCTCATTGCAGGGTTCCTGAATTCTGAATCTGGCAGTGGGCAAGTCGAATACTGGGCAATGGCACTTGGAGGCCTCTTTGTCGTTTGGTCACTTGCACAGGGGCGTGCTTTGGCGACCAGTCTGCGAATTATTGTCGAGGGGCGTGCTGTTCGAATCGCATCGATTCAGCGTAATTCTAAGCGTTTTACGTCCACAACCATTCACATGTGCATCATTGGTATTTTTGCAACCATGACCTACTGGATCTTGGTTTCAGGTGCTGCGAACACCGACGATATGTCCCTCTTTGAAACATTGGGCCCGGTCATATTTGGGTTTGCAGCCGTCGCCATTCAAGCCATTCTATTTTGGTACACAACTGAGCGGAGAGTCATTGATTCCGAACGTAAAGATACTGCTGCATTTGGGTTTTCATGGGGTTTATTCATGCAACTTTTCGTGACATGGCACCTACTTAGTGCCCTTCGTAGATTCATGACTGATGATTGGGGCGCTCTACTGATTGTTGAAGAATTTATTCTGATGATTATGACAGTGGTTGCCGCCATTTGGAGTTTGGCAAAGAATACACATCAACGTGGATTTAGATTGTTCACCAAACAGAACGCCATCTTCTGGGGCTTGTCATTCGGCATGGCATATTCGGGTTCAATTGCAATGATTGCCGTCCTTGGTTCCAAACTGGCCGAAGGAAGTGGCGTAGCAGGCAGTATAGGGATGTCAGCAACTATCGGCATTGGCCACCTCATTACGGCAGGAACCATGATGTGGATTCATGCGTGGAGGGTTGGCCAATTATCACACTGGTTGGATTCAGCCAGAGGCGAGCAAGATAATGCGGGTGTATTGGAAGTAGATGAGGCTGAATTGGAATCCACTGAAGAAGTGATTGAAATCATCGCGGAAGAAACTGTACTGGACATACCTCCGCCTGTGACCGAGGATGATGCAGTTGAATTGGTGGATTTGGATTAAATTAAACCATCCATAACGCCTCTAGGCAGGCCACTGACAACTGCAACGACACGCATCCGGTCCCCAAGATCGGGAGATACACGCGCGCCGATAATCACCTGTGCATCGATTGAGAGGCCGTTGGTAAATGCAGCCGAAACTGCCTCAACCTGCTTCAAAGTCATATGTGGGCCACCTTCAACCTGCAGTAGGCAACCCGTTGCACCTCCAACAGACATAGCAGCGAGTGGGGATGAACTAGCGCGCTCATACAATTCTTGGGCCTCGTCACAATGTCCTTCTGCAACGAGAAGGGTCGATCCACCTGATTTTGAAACGATGGCGCGTAAATCCATCAAATCTAGATTGATAAGACCGACGTTTGCCAAGGTACGCACCAAACCTTCGGTGAGTTCTTCGACCCAGGCTGAACCCTGTTCCCAATCCACACCTCTTTCCCTAGCCTGCCAAGCCATTCGATCAAGGCTGAGTTCCACGCATACATGACTGACCTTGGACAGACGAGAAAGTGCACCTTCCGCAATTTTTTGGCGTTCACTTTGAGCCTCGAATGGCATCGCTGCAACAGAAACTACCAAGCAACCCGCTTGAATTGCTTGTCGTGCAAATTCAATCGATGCACCTGAGCCTGAGCCTCCGCCCAACCCCGTCAACAAAAGCACGAGCTCCGCTCTTTCAAGAAAATGTGCTGCGATGGGTTGCAATGAGCGCATGCGCGCTTCCGCCAATTGTGGCATTCCAGCGCATCCAACTTCGGAGGGTGACTCCCCGAGCAACAAGCAATTCGCATGGTGTGCGTCTTCCATCGAAGAATCATCAGCGTCAATCAATGTGAGATCGGCCCAATCTGAGACTCGATCTTGGGCTGCCTTCGCCCATGCGCAACCCAAACTGCCGATGCCGGCAATGAGCAATTCGCCCTCCTCCATGATGCGGCTTAAACACGGGGGGCCATGAGGATTGTGCGAATCAATCTCGTCCGATGTATCTTGAGTATCGTCTCCGCGCATCCCGTGCCCAAGGGTTATCCGGCTCTATTTCCAAGACACGGTCATAATACCCTACAGCAGTTTCAAACTCAGAAAGATGTTTGCCGTATAGGTAACCGAGGTTGGAAAGAACAGGGACACATTCTTCAGCCGCTTCAAGCATTGCCAACAATACTTGCTCGGCGCCAGATAAATCCATGCCCTCCATCAACGTCTCTGCCTCTTCAAGTTGCTCTAATTGATCATCGGTGAGTTCGTATGTATTCTCCCAGGTGCGCTCGGCCATCGGCCTTGGGAGGCGCCATAGGCTATTCAGAACTGCGCTAGGTTGCTCGCGACGCGGGCGCGCGAGATTCGATGCACTGCGGGGTCTTTTCCTCGCGACTATCAGGGAACGTTTATGGAGGGTATTCAATTCGACCGCTCACCATAGGTGAGTCAATACTATGTCTGCATCAACTCACCGTGTCCGGCACATCCTCGTCGGGCTGCTCGTGGTGCTACTGATTGCTGGTTCAACACAAGCCCGCCCAACAGGGATTACCGGTGACGAGGCTGAGGGTGGAACAGATGTGGCCAAGACAGGTTGTACTTGCCATTCAGGAAATGTAATCTCACCAGACGATTCTGTGACTGTCATGATTGCAGATGTGCCATATCATTTTTCTGCAGACCAACTCTACACGCTGAAAATAGAAATCATTGGTGGGCCCGAAATTGGAGGGACTGCATCAGCCGGATTCTCATTGCGGGTCTCAGATGGCATGCTTTCAGCAGGAGCCGGATATGAGGACATGGTTCAGAATGGTGATGATTCAACAACACTCACCCATACTGAAGCAGGTAGTAACCCAACCGATCGATCTTGGACGATTGTTTGGACCGCACCTACAACCGCTGGAGGCGATGTGACCTTCTGGCTGGCCGGCAATAGTGTCAATGGTGACGGTGCACCAACAGGAGATGCATGGAATCGCCTTTCATTCTCATTGGGTGAAGGTGAGGATTCTGGCAGCACACGCACCATCTTCGCAGGCAATGGTGATGTTGCACCCCCTGCGGCCGAAAGTGGACATGTTGACCTGCATCATATGGGTGCCCCGTTCCGCGCACATTGGCTTGGGCTCCTCGGATTCGGTGCCGTAATTGCAGTCATCCTATTCTGTGGCTTCTTCCTACGATACGGATTTAGTCGTCATTACGAAGGGCGGTCGAATTTGGTAAGACTCCGCATGAAACATCTTCGAAGAGGTGACCAACTTTGAGTGACGACATCATCATGCGGCTGTTGAAGCAGGTCAAATCTGGCGAGGTGAACCTCGAAGATGCTAGAGCCGCTCTAGAAGGAGTCAACCTCACAGAAGAAGAGTATGTTACTGCAGTTGACCACGGTGTATTCAATGCCCCTGAACCAGGAACAATTGTTCGATCTAGCATTTCCCCTAGCGCATCTTCTTGGTTGGTTACAATCGTCTTTGTTTGGGGGTTGTTCTGGACGATATACTGGTCTGGTGGATTGTATTACGGGCTTTTCAATCACTGGGATCAACAATTACTCTCCTTCTTTATGGCAATGATGTTGACCACCCTAATTATCATGGGCATTGTATATCTCAAATGGGTTATGCCCGATACTGTCATCGTAAAGCATCGCCGAAACAAGTTCATCGGACCGAAAGACCCCGAAAGTTGGGTCGAATACGAGGTGTAATCATGGCTAGACAATTCCGACTCAGGCCAGCACCAGGAGTTGTTGATGTGACACCCCCTGAGCGCGTGGTGACGACGCTTGATCGTCGCAAATTCATGAAGTACACATTCAACGCAGCCGGTGGTGTCATCGCCATGGTAAGCCTAGGTGCTGTTGGTTTTGCATCTTTCTTGATGGGGCAAGCAAGCGTAGGCGCACAAGATACTGGCGTCAGATATTGGGTCCCAAAGGGTGCAGAAGACACTGTTTGGTATGGAGATATGCACGAACAAATCATGAAAAAATCCGATTTGGTTGCAGAAGCCGCAAACTCAGACACCGGCATGGCGGGTGCCCAAGGTGTTTGGAGTGGCTTACCTGTGAATATCGTATACATCCCTCATGAGGAAAATAAATCAAAGCCTCCTTCTGAAGGTGTGCCAAGAATTCAATATGGAGAAGGAAGGGATTCTGCTGGTTCATTTATTGGGCATGGTCGTGAGATTTTCGATGTTACCCTGGAGGATGGAAGTCCAGATACGGCATTGCAACCCCATGACAACATTCTCCTTTTGTTCAGCCGGTGCCCCCATCTGTGTTGTATCCCGGGTTGGCAATTGGTAGCCAATGATTTCACATCAGATACTTGGTTGCCAGGCGGCGTAGATGCAGGGGGGAACAAACTGTTCTGTATCTGCCACTCGTCCCGTTATGATCCAACTATGCTTGAGAAGAATGCCAACCGCAACCGAAATGATGGTTCAACATTTCAATATTTTGGTGTCCGCCGAACCGGTGGACCAGCTCCAGTTGGGCTCCCACTCATCCCATTTGTTGTCACTGATGATGTGATTGAGGGATTAGATACATACCAGGAATGGTACACATTTTGCGATTGAGGTGAATAATAATGCTACAAGTTTGGTTACTAGGTCTTTTCATTGCTGTCATTACGGTTACTGTCGCCTTCACACTGCGAAAGGAAAACGAGGAAATGCCCCGTAAAGAAATCCTCCGCGCGGTCGAGTCGACAGGCAAGTTAGGTTTGGTTGAGAAAATGTTCCTCTGGGTGTTCTCTTGGCTCGACACTCGCTTCAGAGTTCAGGATTATTGGGCCATGTCAAGAGATGCCTACCACAGCATGCACCGGCAAATGCCACTCACCCATGCTGAGAAGTACAAACTGAGAATCATTTGGTATTGGTACCCATTGTATTGTCTCGGCGGAATTTCGTTCCTCGCATTCATCATCCTTGTCATCACCGGTACTATCCTCGGAATTTACTACGTCCCCGGTGGAGAAGGTGACCCGACACCAGCCTACTCAAGCATGGAATTCATCATGACACAGTTGCCTTTCGGATACATCATCCGATCGATTCATCATTGGGCGACGCACTTCATGGTGGCAGCAGTATTCTTACACATGTGCCGCGTATACTTTACAGGTGCATACCGGAACCCACGTGAACTGAATTGGTTAATTGGCGTAGGCCTGATGTTCTTCACCATCTTCTTTGGGTATTCAGGATACCTACTGCCGTGGGATAGCCTCGCCTTTGGTGCTGCAACAATTGGTATCAATATGGCCAATAGTACACCCTTGATTGGCTCTTGGGTTGCAAGCGCGATGTTTGGCGGGACCAGTCTTTCGTACCAAACAGTGACCCGAATGTATTTCCTCCACGTATTCATCCTCCCTGTAATCGTTACTGGACTGATTATCGTTCACTTGTTTATTGTCTGGGTTCAAGGCATCGCGGAGCCACATTGATCGGAGGAATTATTCATGGGACTCATTGAAAATCTTGGTCGTATCGCGGACACATATGTTCGTGAAAAGGATAGCTTGCAATCTGCTGATAAGGACCGAAGACGCGTGTTTGTCGGGCACGCGTTCTGGCCACACGAAGTTCTGCGTGATGCCATTATTCTTGCAGCCATGACGGCAGTCCTCTGTTTCTATTCGTGGTTGATACCGCCACCATTACACGGTGCAGCCGACCCCTATGCACAAGCCGGATTCGTGTTCCCTGATTGGTATGTCTTGTTCAGTTACGGATATCTCCGATGGGGTGAA
>JAPKEY010000098.1 GCA_028821815.1 Candidatus Poseidoniales archaeon
CGCTCATCAGCAAATCATCTGTTGCGCTGCTTGTCGATGCGGCGGCGTCATCAGCAGTGTAGCTGTTACGGGTTGTCATCCCTAACCACCCTGGTTCAAAGCCATTGGTCACGGACAATAATTCTGCGGAAGTGGCTCCATCATCATCGGTGGCGATGAAGGCAATTGTTGCGATTTGACCTTCATCCCAATCAGGGGAGATTGATGAAGCGTTGGTCCAGTGTATGGAAGGAATAGAAAGGTTGTCCACTGACTGGAAAGAATTCGACACATGATCAATTGTACCATCTAAATCAAAATCCCATCCCGAACTCACGATTGAGCCGTCCAAGTCGGCCACTGCCCGGTATACGATAACATTCCATGCTGTGAATCCGATTAATTCACCATTTGTAGAGTTATACAACGGAGTTCCACCAGTTGTATCAGATGGTCCGATTTCAATTAATGGCTCCATATTTGAGTTGTTATTCGATTGTCCATTGGTATCCGGGGCCGTGTTTCCGAAGCATCCGGAGAGCACAATTACGAGGGCAAGCATCAGTGCGTAGACATTCTTCGCTGCTGTCATAGTGTTGTTATGGGGCAAGCAGACGATAATCCCATCGCAGGATTTCATTTGGAATATTTCCGTTCTTTCAAATCGTTGTGATATTTCTGTCCGACTTCAGGACCCTTTTCAGCAATCCACTCTCGAAAAGAAATAACACCGAGCGGTTCCTCATCTGACGCCATCAAGCCGCGCATCAGTCCGCGAATCTCAGCGCGGGTAATCACCAGATCTTTCAGGAATACACCCATCACTTTACCCGCCATCCAACCCAACAGAGGGGGTGTCGGTAAAATCAGTCTACGACGACCCATACTTTTTGCAATCAGCTTGATGAAATCCTTGTAGCGGTATTTTTCCGGACCGGTAACATCTCGCGTCATATCCTCATTTCCAGCACCCAATTCAATGGCGACCCGGGCCACATCTCGCACGTGTACTGGTTGTATGGGATAATTGCCAAAGCCGAATACGCCGAACACAGGCATGTATCTCAACATCCAGGCGATGTTGTTGACCAGAATATTACGCCCACCTCCAAACAGAACGGTCGGACGGATGATGGCATGGGAAATTCCACACGTTCTGAGGTATTTTTCAGTCGCCACCTTGCCCAAAAAGTAAGACCAGCCGGGCGCTTCTTCGGGATTGGCCACACTGAAATGAACGACCCGTCGCACACCTGCTTCTTTGGCAGCCTCAAACAGTTTCTTGCAATTCTCAGTCGCGATATCATGCTCGAAATTTTTACTCTGATGATTGTAGCGAACCCAATAGGTGTTGTACAACACATCTGCGCCGCGAAGGGATTCAACCAGTGTAGCCCGGTCGTCAAAATCGAGTGAGTGAACTTCCACTTGGCCATCAAAAGGGTCATCACGACCAATCGCATTGGTCAAAGTACGAACTTTCACACCCTGTTCCAGAAGTTGATGGGCAATCCACCTCCCTGAGTATCCAAAGGCTCCTGTGACGACGTGCATAGGCTCCCCATGCCCTCCTAGAGCCACTGCTCAATAATGTTGATTGGAGCCAACAGAGAGATTCGAACTCTCGGCCTGCTGATTACAAATCAGCTGCTCTACCAGCTAAGCTATGTTGGCGCTGTACCGGCGACCCATCTTCCCTTCTTGAAGTCGCCGAAGGCTCAAGTGCGGGATACGCCCCCCCGCGGCCATGGGCGCGATGCGAATTGATGGCAATGCATGTGGCGCTGCTGTCGAAGCCTCATTGGCTGAGCGCATTGCCTCTTTGCCTTCACCACCACACTTGGCGGTCGTCATCGTTGGGAATGATCCCGCCTCCCATGTCTATGTCGGTGCCAAAGAGCGCGCGTGCGCGAGGTTGGGCATCCGCAGTACGCGAATTGACATCGATGCGAATGCAGACTATTCTGAGGTCACCTCCACAGTTGAACGTCTCAACGCAGACCCTGATGTGAATGGAATTCTTGTTCAATCCCCACTTCCATCAGGCATGGATGAAATTGCCATCACCGATCTCATCGATCCCGTGAAAGATGTCGATGGATTTCACGCCCAAAATCTTGGACGTTTGGTTCAAGGCGATTCCAGCGGTCTTCTCCCGTGCACACCCGCGGGCGTGATGCGCATGTTGGAATGGGCTGGTGTCGATTTGAGCGGCAAGCGTGCCGTGGTCATTGGACGTAGCCGAATCGTCGGTATGCCACAATCGCTGTTACTGGCTCAGAAGGGTGCAGATGCCACGGTTACAATCGCCCACTCGCGTACTGCAGACATGGCCTCCCTGTGCCGTGAAGCAGATGTGATTATCGCCGCGGTGGGTCGTTCCGAAATGGTCACCGCAGATTGGATCAAACCTGGTGCGACCGTGATTGATGTCGGTGTCAACCGTGTAAATGATGATTCAGAAAAGGGTTACCGGTTGACCGGTGATGTTCACCCTGATGTTGGAAATGTTGCGGGTGCGCTTTCTCCCGTGCCTGGTGGCGTTGGCCCGATGACCATTGCCATGCTAATGTCAAATACAGTGCGAGCCACTGAGATGCAACAGTGAGTCTAGAACAGACCCATGTCCATGAGTGCATCTTCGCTGGCGTGTTTTCGAGGATCCCACCGTGGTGACCATACTAGATTGATATGGACACTTTCCACGCCTTCTGCGGTGAGTGCCGCGCGATGTGCAGCGGCCATGATTTCAGGCGCAACCGGGCAACCAGGGCTTGTAAGCGTCATATCAACTTCAATATGGGTGCCCTCAAATCTGACATCATAAATCAAGCCCAATTCAACGATACTAATCTCTAGTTCAGGGTCATCTACAATTTGCAGCGCATCCAAAACCGTCTGTTTGTCACTCATCATACATTCCCCGCTAACGAACGTGCCTCGCCTTGGACCCGTTTGAACATATTGAGGAACCCGTTTGAACGACTGGGGGTCAGGGAGGCCTTGAGTCCCATCTCATCAACAAAGGTCGGCTCTATTTCTGCAACTTCTTGTGGCGGACGGCCATTGACCGCCAAGCAAGTGATTGCCATCAGCCCCTGAACGATTTGAGCATCTGCCCCACCTCGCATGTAGAATAGTCCGTCTTCGAGGTGACATAATACGTGAGCTTGCGATTGGCAGCCATGAATCCTGTTGTCATCATTCCATTCATCGATGGGCAACTGATTGACCTCTGAAGCCCATTCAAACAGCATTTCATACCGCTCCATCGGATCAAAGACATCAGAAAATTCGTCGATTGCCACTTGCAAGGCTTGCGGCCATGTCATATTCTCACCCACCAAATTTATCGACAATATACCGAAGATGTCCGATAAATGCAACCGCTTCCGCCTTTGTGTTGTAAAGATAGAATGAGACGCGATTGGTGCTGGTGACGCCATAGGCATTCAGCAAAGGTTGTGCACAGTGGTGCCCGGTTCGCATGGCAAAGCCACCAGCATCCATGAATCTAGCCAAATCCTCAGCATGGATGGAGTCGTGCAAAAATGAGACGACACCACTGCCACCTGGAATCGAATGGTCGCCATAGACCGTGATACCTTGGACTGATTTCAATTCAGATGCAGTGTACATTGCCAACCCTCGAATATGGGAATGTACCTCTTCCATATCGAAGTTTGAAAGATATTCAACCGCAGCAGCGAATCCAATGGTTTCAGCGATCTTTGGCGTCCCGGCTTCGAATTTTTGCGGTCCACTGGCGAAGGTTGATTTTTCCATCGTGACGGTTTCAATCATGTCACCTCCTGACATGAATGGTTCCATCTCTTCGATACATTCCGTGGTGGCCAACAGGCATCCAATTCCAGTAGGGCCACACATTTTGTGGCCACTGATGGCGACAAAATCGGCACCCATTGTGGTGAAATCAAGTCGTTCATGTGGGGCAGCCTGAGCTGCATCAATCAGAACCTTGGCACCACAGTGATGCGATTGGGTGATGATTTCTGCAACAGGATTGGCCACACCCAGTACATTTGAGGTGTGGACTACACAAACCAATCGTGAACCCGGAAGAGATGCTGCGAAAATATCCATGTCAAGTGTATCGTTTTCCGTGTCGATGGGCACGACGCGAATCTCGATTCCCTTCTCTTCAGCCAACAATTGCCAAGGTACGATGTCCGCATGATGTTCCATCTCAGTGATGACGACAGCATCTCCGGGATTGAGATTTGAACGCGCCCAACCCCAAGCAACCAAATTGATCGCTTCGGTGGTACCACTGGTGAAAATCAGATTATCCCTAGTGGTGCCAAACCAAGCAGCCAAAGTGTCACGGGAAGCCTCATATTGTTCGGTTGCTTCTGCTGCTAAAGTGTGGACTGCGCGGTGAACATTAGCATTTGAGTGCTCGTAATAATGAGTCATCGCATTGATGACCGATTGCGGTTTTTGGGTGGTGGCCGCATTGTCGAGATAGACCAGGTCCTTACCGCCTGACACCTTTCGAGACAGGATTGGGAAGTCAGCACGAATCGCATCAAGGTCTAGTGACATGTGACTTCCCCGGTCCTACGGACCGGCCGGTCCGATATGAAGGCACGTTTGAGATTGCATTCACAAATCTGCGGACAAATCACGGGTCAAGATATTTACCAGGTGTTCATGAACAGCCTCACTGCCCATATCGGTCAAGGTTGCATTCAGGAAAGCAGCCACGAGCATATCTCTTGCTTCCCCTTCACTGAATCCACGCGTTTTGAGATAGAACATCTGGTCGTCATCGACGGGCCCATTCGCTGTACCGTGGCCACATCCGACGACATCATTCTCACTGACTTCTAATTCGGGGATACTATCAGCTTCCGCATCCTTGCTCAATAATAGATTGTGGAATGCTTGAGCAGCATCAGCACCTTTGGCACCTGCTTCGATTCGAAGCATCCCGGTTCCGATGGTACGTGATTTCCCTGCACAGGCACTGTGCCAATCCAATCGACTGTGTGTTTGGGGTTCGAGATGTAGAATCTCAATGTGGTGATCGTTGTGCATCCCATCCAAGGATAGAATGCTACCATTGACCTTGAGGGATGCACCTACTTGGTCCATTGTGTAGCGCAAATCGGCCTTGCACCGGGTTGCACCCGAGCCAACCGATCCGCATCGAACTTGTGCATCTCGACCCAGATGAATTCCATCGGTTCGCAAGAGTCTGCCTTCACCCATGTGATTGATGACAATATCATTGACATTACAACCATCACCATAGATGCCTTGACGCAGAATACCAGCCCAGTCAGCCTTCCCGTGGATTCGGGTAATGAGTTCAAATTCTGCAAGTTCGCCAATATCTAGAAGCAAATGCAAGGCTGCAATTTCACCTTGGCAATCAATATCGAGTAAAATCGGTTGACTTGGTTTGGCCTTTCGAGCCACACGCAGAACAACGGCATTTCCAGCAGAAAGTGCTTCGATAAATTGTGTACTAACGTCCTCTTTTCCATTGATGCACAATCGCTCCAAATCTTCGGCGGTGGCGACTTCAAGGGATACACCTCCTGGTTCAGTTGATCCATCTAGGGATTGTAAATCAATGACCGCTCCTTGTGCGCTGGGTACCTCTGAAACTTTACCGCTAGGATGGATTCTATGCCACGGTGTGTAACGCCACAAATGATCCGCACGGTCGGGTACGTCAAGTTCCGAATAAGCCATGTAAGCAACCTCTAACTAACCTATGCTGCCTTCCATCTCGAGCGCCATCAATTTGTTGAGTTCAACCGCGTATTCCATTGGCAACTCTCGAGTAAATGGCTCGAAGAACCCGTTGACAATCAAGGCCAACGCTTGCTCTTCAGAATGTCCACGTGACATCAGATAGAACACCTGATTATCGCTCACCTTGGAG
>JAPKEY010000006.1 GCA_028821815.1 Candidatus Poseidoniales archaeon
GGCAGTCCACACACTCAATTCAACAGCGGTCGCTACCAGTCGTGCTCTAGTGGCTATCATGGAGCAAAATCAGCTTGAAGATGGACGTGTTCGTGTACCGGAATGTTTGGTCTCTAGAATGGGTGGAAAAACACATCTAGAACCTTGTAAATGGTGATTTTATGCGCGCCATCATGCTGACATTACTGATTTTTCTAGCCTCATTTAGTGGCTGCTTTGGTGACCCGTCTGAAGATGCTGGAGCCAAGTTGTCCATTGACCCAATTGAACAGGCAGTGCGAGGCCAGATAATGTCAATCCATGTTGAATCCAATATGGAATGGACGGTGAATCGAACGGCTGGACTCTTCTTTGTCGATGATGATGGTATCTTTAGAGACAACTTGGAAATGACTTTTACATCTGATGTTGAAGATTTTGAAATCCTTGTTCTTGATAGTGAAAGAACCGATGTTGAGCTTATTGTTACGGCTGGAAACCAAGTTGAAAATATAACTATGCAACTCATTGACAGTGATGAGATGATGCTGGTGGATGGCCGCAGAGCCTTCGATACCATCGATATGCTAACCACTGATCACAACAATCGGTGGTGTGCTTCTGCTGATACTGCCCTCACTGGAAATGGTGCGAATTACGAAGCCGCTGCAGAGGCAATGAAATCGATTTGGGATGATTATGGCTTTGATTTTGTAGAGGTGACTCGATACGATGATGATCCGGATCAACTCAATGTTGTAGGTTACAAATATGGCAATGTGTACCCTGATCAATACATCGTAATCGGAGGCCACTTCGATGTGGCCTATGCTGCTACACCTCCTGGAGGTGGTACAAGTGAAGGTGCCAACGACGATACAAGTGGGTCAACAGTAAGCATGGAGTTGGCGCAAGCCCTTGGCAGCCGAGAATGGGATCACACCGTCGTTGCAGGCTTGTGGGCATGCGAAGAGGAAGGCTTGCTCGGCAGTGATGCATTTGTCGCACATCTTCCAGAAGGGAAATCTGTCAAGGCATACATGAACTTCGATATGGTTTCGCTGAACTATCCAATCATACCACCACCTGGTTATGGCCCATATGATCTTTCGATTGCCACAGCTGGTGCTAGTGATGATAATCTTTCAATCATGCTAGAATGGGTTCGATTAGTTGTGGAGGATGAAATGAATTTCCATGATGTTGCTTCAAATGACATCTATTGGCAGGCAGCTGAATCGTGTGCTAGCGACCATTGCTCATTCTTCTCATCAGGATATGCAACCTTCAATTTCTTCAGCGCTGGTGGCGATGCATCGTTTTGGCAAGAGTGGCATTCAGGTACTGACAACCTCGATTTCATGGTCACCAAGGCTGGTGGCTCTGACAATTTGGGGGATGGATTCAACACCCTTGTTTGGACCGCCCTCTCTCTCTTCGTCCACGTAGACAACACCGATGATTCATTCCAAGGTCGTTGGTACACCGGCGGGGAATGAATTCTTCAGTTGGAAAATTGAATTTTCAATTGAATTATTCTGTTTCATCAATGTCGATTAATGTCGCTCCTGCGTCAACTTGTTCACCAACTTCGTGGTGTATCGCTAAAATCGACCCCGGGCCATTTGCTGCAATTCGGTGTTCCATCTTCATCGCTTCCATGACAATGAGGGTTTGTCCAGTTTCCACCTGTTCACCAATACTGCATAGGATTTCAAGAATCTTGCCCGGCATCGGGGCAGTCATTCCACCTTCGTCTCCAGAACCACTCGCACCCTGTTCATCAATTGAAATGGCATGTATACCTCCATCAAGGTGGATCCACCAGGCGTCACCAACCTTGACGACATGTGCCAATTGACCATCGACCCACATCCGATTGGGGCGTGCATCGATTTCGAATGAGTGTTCATTTGGTATGCTCTCATCATCACAGATTGCTTCGCTTGAACCGATGGTAATTTGCCAACGACGGCCTTGTTTATCCCTTAGATCTACCATGGTAATCACCTTCAGGGGAAGGACCTCCGTAGGGACAGGAATGGATTGTATGGGCTGCCCCGACCTTCTTCTGCTTCAACTGTCATCGCTTTGCGCGAGAGGCCATAGTGCTCAGCTGCAGCAGCCACAAATGGAATCGTATCTGATGATTTTGCTTCCCATCCTTCTGGCCAATTAACTTCGATAAAATCAGTTGTTGTCTCACCCGCATGGTATGCTGGATGCGCCATAATATCACAAAGGAATCCGAGGTTTGTCGTTACACCAAGCAACACAAAGTCTTCACAGGCTCGCTTCATTCTACGAATGGCTGCCTCACGCTCAGGTGCATGCACAATCAATTTGGCAAGCATCGGATCAAAATCGATGCGAGCTTCATCCCCCTCGCGGACACCAGTATCCAATCGAATACCTGGCCCGGTGGGTGGACGGAACATCGCCAAAGGACCAATCGCTGGAAGGAAACTATTGGCCGGATCTTCAGCATAAATGCGTACCTCAATGGCATGACCCCGAATGGAAAGGTCTGATTGGGTAAATGGAAGCGGTAAACCTGCGGCAACTCGAATTTGTTCCACGACCAAATCAACGCCGCTGATACATTCTGTAATCGGATGCTCGACCTGCAGGCGTGTATTCATCTCAAGGAAATGGAATCCCCCATCTTCAGCGAGGAGAAATTCCACCGTCCCCGCACCTTCGTAATCAACAGCCTTAGCTGCATTCACCGCTGCTTCCCCCATGCGTTGGCGGGCCAACTCACCTAGCACTGGAGAGGGTGATTCTTCGACTACTTTCTGATGCCTGCGTTGAATGCTGCACTCCCGCTCAAACAGATGAACTGTATTCCCTAGTGTGTCAGATAGTACCTGAACTTCGATGTGACGAGATTTCTCAAGAAGGCGTTCGACATAGACTGTTCCATCGCCAAATGATGTGACGGCTTCGCGACTTGCTGCTGCATATTCTCTCTGCAGATTTCGCGGTTCACGTACCACTCGCATCCCTTTACCGCCTCCACCAGCACTTGCCTTCAGTAGCAATGGGTAACCCACACGAGTAGCAGCGCGGACAAGTTCTTCCACCATTTCATCTGGATTGTCTAATGGTAATTCTTCACCTGGTATGACTGGTACGCCTGCGGTGACCATGGCTCTTCGTGCACTGATTTTATCCCCCATCTCATCGATTGCATATGCGGATGGACCAATCCAAATAAGATCTGCAGCTTTGACAGCATTGGCAAAGGAACTACGTTCTGAAAGAAAACCATATCCTGGATGTACCGCATCTGCACCGGTCTCTTCGGCAGCTGCCAATATCGCCTCAACATTGAGGTAAGTCTCAGCAAGAGTGTCACCCGGAAGGAATACTGATTCGTCTGCTGTTTGCTGATGTAAAGATCCACGATCTGCTTCTGAATAGACTGCGACTGAGCCCAGACCTAATTCGGCACATGAACGAAATATCCTGCACGCAATTTCACCTCGATTGGCGACCAATATTTTGGATATTGGGCGTGGTGCACCCTCCATCCAATCTGGTCCACCCATCTGGATTTCACTCCTCTTTCCAATTGGGTGGGCGCTTCTCAAGGAATGAGGCAAGACCCTCTTGCCCTTCTTCGGAACCGCGCATTGCACTGGTTTTGTCCAATGTCCACTGCCTCAACTCTTCATCGGAACCGGTCCAACGATCAAAGGTTAGTGTGAGTTTCTTTGCTTCAGATACGGCCATCGGCCCAGTCGTGAGAACCTCATCGATGATGCTGGATTCAGCCCCTTCAAGTGACTCGGATAATTGGTTGACCAATCCAATGCGTAATGCTTCCTCGGACCCAATACGTCCTGCCAACATTGCGAGTCTGCGGAATTCAGCACTACCAACCTTACGATACACATAGGGTCCAATGACAGCTGGCAAGATTCCTAATTTTCCTTCTGATAGAGCGATACGCGTTCTAGGCTCAACAATGACATGGTCAAGGCAAGCGATGAGGCCTGCACCACCACCTAGGGCAACACCTTGGATCTTTCCAATGGTGAAGCATGGATGGGACCAGAGGCTGTTGAACAATCGATCAAGTCTCTCAGAGTCTGTTCGATTTTCTTCAGGACTTTTAGCGCCGGCATCCTTCATCATATTGATGTCAGCACCCGCACAGAAGTGCTTGCCTGCTCCCGAAAATATGAGTGCGCGCAGATAGGGAGAACCCGCCGAATCAAGTAAAGAGCCACGTTCACCAACTGAGCGTTCCTTGGTCCATTCTAGAATCGAGATGATTTCGCTAATGAGTTGGATATTAAGGGCATTGTACACGTCTTCACGAGTCAAGGTCAAATAGGCTACAGTACCTTCTATTTCAAGCGTACAAAGGTTTGTTTCTGGCTTTAAATTTTCAATTGTAAAATTCGACATCTCAATTGCTCCTTCACATTCTAAATATTCCAAACTTTGTATCTGGCATCGGTGCATTCAAACTGGCACTAATGGCCAATCCGAGGACATCGCGAGTATCACGAGGATCGATGATGCCATCATCCCACAATCGCGCCGTCGAATAATATGGCGAACCCTCCACTTCATATTTTTCAAGAATGGGTGCTTGGAACGCATCCCATTCGTCATCGGTCATCGGTTCGATACCTTCTCGGGCTCTCTGATCTTGCTTTACCGTTGCAAGGACATCGGCAGCTTGTGGCCCACCCATAACCGAGATGCGGCTGTTGGGCCACATGAAGAGGAATCGTGGGTCGTAAGCACGCCCGCACATACCATAGTTGCCTGCACCATGGCTGCCGCCAATGATAACGGTGAACTTAGGTACAGGGACACAGGATACTGCAGTCACGAGTTTTGCACCATCCTTGGCGATACCACCTGCCTCATAATCACGCCCGACCATGAATCCAGTAATGTTCTGCAAGAATACCAAGGGCACGCCACGCTGCCCACATAGTTCCACAAAGTGTGCCCCCTTCAGAGATGATTCAGAGAAAAGGATCCCATTGTTTGCGACAATACCGACAGGATACCCATGGATACGAGCAAAACCACAAATGAGGGTTGGTCCATACCTGGCCTTGAACTCATGGAAGCGGCTGCCATCAACAATACGTGCAATGATTTCCCGTACATCGAACGGTGTTCGATTATCTTCAGGTATGATGCCGAGTATCTCATCGGTTGGGTGAGCTGGATCTTCAGGGGCTTGCACCTCCAACTTAGTCTTCACACCGGTATTGAGATTCTCAACAATGTTGCGTACCATACGTAATGCACTCGGTTCATCCTCAGCGTAGTGGTCTGCGACCCCTGATTGGGCTGTATGGAGGTCAGCTCCACCCAAATCCTCAGCTGTAACCTCTTCACCTGTTGCAGCCTTGACCAAAGGAGGACCTGCGAGGAAGATTGTCCCGTTCCCTTTGACAATGATTGATTCATCGGACATGGCTGGGACATACGCGCCCCCTGCCGTGCAGGATCCACAAACAGCTGCAATCTGTGGGATGCCTTTTCCACTCATAATCGCTTGATTGCGGAAGATACGGCCAAAGTGGTTTTTGTCTGGAAAAACCTCGTCCTGCATCGGAAGAAAGGCACCGCCTGAATCGACCAGATAGATGCAAGGCAGATGATTGGCATCCGCAACCTCTTGTGCACGGATGTGTTTCTTGACAGTCATCGGGTAATATGATCCACCCTTAACCGTTGCATCATTGGCTACGAATAGACATTCCTTGCCATGGACAACACCCACGCCGGTAACCATACCTGCGCTGGCTGCTCGGCCATCATAGAGGTCATATGCTGCAAGTGGAGATAGTTCGAGGAATGGTGTACCGGGGTCACAAATGGCAGAGATTCGCTCACGAGGTAGTGCCTTGCCACGACTTCGGTGCTTATCGACATATTTTCCGCCACCGCCTTGTTGAACCGCGTCAAGGCGCTCACGTAATGTTGCAAGAAGTGCAGTGTTGTACTCATGGTTTGACTTGAATGACGCATCCGAGGAATTGACTCGGCTCTGAAGTCGGTCCATGCGCACCCCTTAGGGGGTGCGACTACGAGGTTGGCCTTGAACACTCGCCCGTTTCAAACGCCTAGCGTCATCCTGAGGACATCTCGTAATCCGGGAGCTAACCCAACGACGAGGAGGCACAAAATCACTAGTAAGCGCAAGTGGCGGTGCCGATGTTCAAATCGTGCCGTCGCAAAGAGCCACCAAATCATGGCTGCAAGACCAAACTTGAGTACGCCAAAGCCCCAAGCCGTTCCCGCAATATCGATGACCTTCTGCGAGAGTACATGTTTCTCACCATACCCATAGTTCTCCAGTCCTACGCTGGTTGCAAGCCCATCAATCATTTGTCCATACATTGCAAGAAGAATGATTGGAAGTCCAAGGGTGGCGCGGGGTGTAAGGGATTCCATGCGTTCCCAAGTGGATGAATGTTGTCGATCCCAATCATCCAACGATACCCCTTCAGGAATGATACCAGGCTCAAGTCCCATGTGGTGTAATTGAGATCGTGCTTTTTGACCAGAAAACCATAGCACTACACAAAGAATGAGGGGGCCTATGACAATCATTGCCAAAGGTACCAATGAAATTGGGGTACGGTCATTCAAAGGTTCAGTGTAGAGCATTAGCCAGCCAGATAAATGCATGAAACACCCGCCGAGGCCCACCTGAATGAGTCCTTGCTCAATAGCAGTACAGCACTCCATGAATGGGTGAATCAAAATGACGAATAAAAGTCCGCCAATGGGTGCGAGGAAGAGGGGGGAAAATATCAAAGATGTTGCATCTTTTTCCCAATGTTGACTGATATCTGGAATGAACAATACAATCTGTAGACAAACCAATATGAACGCCAATTGAGTGATAGCTGTTCGATTCTCAGAACCTGCACTCTTCGACACACTATGGCACATCCAACCTGTCAAAATCACCCAAGCAGCGACTTGGAAATGTATCAGTGGTGAGACAAATAAACCACCTAGGCCCTCGGGGTCAAAGAGATGGCCATCTTCGTTTACTTCACCAAGTGATGCCCAAATAACCCATGGAACAAGAGCAAGAATTGAACTGTCCCTTGCTGGAATTCCGATTCGCCTCAACCAACCGGATATGACGACAACGAAGGATACGAGTAGGAAGGAATATGCCAGAGTATCCACTGGATTGTAGCCTGCATCTCCTGAGGTTGAATCCAATGTATGTGGTTCAATGAAATAGGATTCGTATCCTTCCGATAGAATGTTTCCTGGTGCGATATCTTGACCTGCAATAGCACCCAATAGTAGAATGACTGCAGTCAGAATCAAAGTGGCAGCACCACGCTCCATCAGAGAGAATTGATGGTCGGGTAATGGTACCTCGGAGAGGACCGGGCTATCGTCAGCCATGGGTCTCGCTCAGGTTAACACTTCAAAGCGATTTCTTCACTCTTCTTCGCCAACTTGGCGTGCTTCGTGAACTTCGCGGAATACAATTGTCTCGACCCCGACATGGTCGCGCAATGTACGAATAAGACTGAACTTGGTGAAGGCCCAATTCTGATCATAAGCAACAAACTCAGGGAGAGTAATGGTCAAATCATCACCATCGAAAGCAACCTCGAAGCCGTCGCGACCGGTATTGGTCTCTAGGAGTGTGGTCACTTTCTCTGCGCGATCCTCAACGACCTTGACGATACGGTACTTGTAGCGTAGTGTGCGGCCAGCAAGAGGATGATTGAAGTCGATTCGAGCACGGCCGGCTCGGACCATTCGAAGAACTCCTTGCTTGCCGTTGATTTCGACGGGGCCACCAATAGCAAGGCTATCTGGGTCCTTCACGGAGCGTGCTAGAACATCTTGACCCATTGTCTCAACTGCAGTGGGATCGCGCTCGCCATATGCATCCTCAGGTGCAATGTCAAATTCATAATCTGTTTCAGCGTCTGCTTCTGCCAAATGGGATTCAAATCCAGCAATGAGGGTTCCAGCCCCTATGACGGTAATGAGGGGGGTGTAAGTTCGATTTTCATCGTGCTGTTCTGCCTCTTTAGCGACCGCCTCACGGGTGGTCTCGATGAGGGCATCGTCGTCTGCATTGTATAGGTCGTAGTCGATATGTACGATGGAACCGTTTTCCATTTTATTCACCTACCCAGCATTGTGGGCGAGCCGGCGACCGACTTCCCCTTTATGAGCGTGCGTATGGGAAAGCCGCGAGCCCGTAGGGCTCATTCTTCCTCATCTTTCTGAATTGAAGGGGTCATAATCCAATTCAATGCGGTACCAATCAGAATCAGTGTCCAACCCGTCCAAACCAAATGGCTGCCCGTCAAATCATAGATGACAACCCGAATACGATCGACTGACTCACCCTGCTGCATGAATGATGTGAGGTACAGTTCATTCGCTTGACTCTGATCGAATATCATCACCAAGTCGCCATGAGGGCGGTGCCAGATATCCGTTTCAGGTCGTGCCGAAATTCCACCCTCATCAAAACGTAACATCCCTGGTGTCAGCGTTGTGATGATCTCGCCTTCAACTTCTTTTCGAACTTCCACCGTGACGATGATTTTTCCATCTCCCACATCCTCATCCCAGCCACCATCATCAGGACTGGTTGCTGTTAACTCAGTGAATGTGTACCAATAATCTCCATGCTCGATGGGGGTGTCCTTTGCAAGCATGACGATGTGGCTCGGATCTCCACGCTGAACCAGTGTTGTGGTGAACACATGTCCCACCAACAAGAGGAGGATTCCAAGGTGGGCAACATGAATGGCCATTCGACGCAATTGCAGTGGTTTACGACGCAGTTGAAATTCCCCATACCTCACCCATACCAATCGCGCCATTGGGGGGATTGAAAATAGAAACAACGGTAAAGCAAAACCTGCAATCATGCCTCTTGTGATTCCGTCCGAAAATTCATGATCAGCATCACCTGGTAATGCATCACCCATCGTGTAAGCAAACAATATACTAATCAAAATCATACCACCCAGTAATCGTGGAATTAGATGTGGTTTGACGACTTTTCGCCAACTGTAAACCATAAGGCCGAGAGCTACAAGACAGAGAAGTGGCAAACCAAATATTTCGTGCCACGCGAGATTGGTGCCATCGACTTCAGCGAGTAACAATAGCCAAGTGAGTAACAGGAAGGGGGAACCAACTGCCAATGGGACCCATAGAACAAGTCGTTGCTGCCAACGTCCATCTTTCCAATTCAACCGAGGATCTTCTTGATTACCCATCAAAAACATGGGGGACAAGAACCCAAGCATTCCAATGATTGTAGGGGTCATTGTTAGTAGGAAAGCCCAGTAACTGAAGAGCATCAACATCACACCTGCTGCCATCCACACAATGCGCTCTTTAGAGGCATATTGATTCCACAACAAAAAGGCAAAAACACCTGCCAGAATACCAACCTCAACCGTGTTCATCCATGACCCGATAAGAGCGCCTGCAATAATCGCCAAAGGGGCCCATTCTTGCTCTTCAGAATTTGCAAAATGTCGCGTACCCAACCACACCATACAGAATAGAGTGAGCAGATAGAGGTGTACCTCAAGCCCTGCACCATCTTGATAGCCCAACTCAAGAATGCGTTGTATGGGACCCATGGAAGGGTCAATTTCACCTTCGGCAACAAATGCATGCACACTGGCCCAAACGCCATTTGCACGTGTGACGAGTGTTGCATGAATGGCGAAGAACGCGGGTACAACCCCCATGCCGACAAACCAATGATCTTCATTGGCCATGCCCTTGGGTAATCTGAGATGAAGTAGAACAATCAGTGAAATCCATGGCAATAGAGAACCGGTCTCTACCGGATCCCATGCCCAATATCCGCCCCAGTCCAATACGGTGTAAGCCCACAATCCTCCAAGACCGACTCCGAGTGTACCGACCCATAAGGCAGGGCGTGCGAGGTGGAGGATTCTGTCTCGCGCGGGCGCGCCAGCGAAGAGCATGGCTGAGATGGCGTGTACACCTACACCCACACACAGTGTGTAAAAAGCAAAAATGACTGGAGGATGAATGACCATCAAATCGGTTTGCAATAAAGCGTTCAGGCCAGGACGAGAAAACGCATCGCTGGGAGTCGCACGGAATGGATTCAACATCAGTGCGATGAGGAGGAGTAATGATGAGAACCCAACCAATAAACGAAGTCGAAATTGGTGTTGAGAATCTGTTTCGGTCGGATGTTGTTCACCGTCGATTAGGATGAGTGCCCCCAGCATGGCAACCCAAAGCAGCAAGGGTCCTTCACGGCCTGCCCAAATAGCGCTGATTCTGTATAGAAGTGGTAAATCCGACCCTCCGTGAAGCCAAACGTATTCGATATTTGAAAAATCGAAAAGGAAGAAAAACAACAATCCAGTAAAGGGTAGCATCAATGCGGTGCCGAGGAGTTTTCTCATCAGTTCACCATCCGTAGTACTTCGCGCGGCTGTAGCCAAATGCGAGCATTGCCGGAACGATTCGACGGAAATAGAGACTAGGTTTTCGAATCAGTAGACGTAGACCAACCATTGCTTTTCCATGTGGCCCCATGGCTGACATTTCCTGAGGAAAACAGCGACCCATCAATGACATCTCATCATCACTGAGGTCGTAAAGTGCCGTCTTACCTTTGAGAATCTTGCCATAAGGTGGGAATTCATGTTTCCATGCCGCCTGATAAGCAGCGAGATGCAAACCGGAAAGATCTCCTGATTTGATCGCCGATTTTGCGGTTTGGGCGGCGAATACTGCTGATTTTAGAGCAAGGTGGGAGCCACCTTCAAACAGAGGTGAGGTGAATCCAGCAGCATCACCGATGAGCATCAAACCATCTGCATAAGTTCGTTCATGTGGGCCTGAAATTGGGATCGTGCCACCAAATCCACGAACAGACACTGAGCCGTCCCGCCAAGGCGGATTTGTAATTTCAAGATCCGAGAAATGCGTGATATCGATAAACGCGTCCAAGTCTTTTACAAGGCCTTTCTTATCCTCACTAACAAGGCCGACATTGGCACGGCCATCACATTTTGGAATCATCCAAAGATAGCCTTTCTTAGCATATTTCGGCCAGATGTAAAAGTCGAGATACCCATCCGTGGGAACATCATGCATTTCGTATTGAATCCCTGCAATGACTTTCGGGCGTTCGTTGAGTTTGGTTAATTTTGAGCATATACCCGCAACGCCAGAAGCATCAATAATGATTTTTGTAGTAATTGGAAATGCATCACCCTTGCCTTCACATTGCCATCCAATGAATACACCTTCTGATTCAATACGAGTCATTCCAGACAATTTATGACCCAAATTGAGGGTCGCCCCCTCGGAAACTGCTTCATCGGCAATCCACTGTTCAAACAGGTGCTTTTCAAGGACATACCCAGGCTCTGAAAGACGCTTCTCAGTTCCATCTGGGAAGATGACTCGAATACCATCAACACGCTTGCTGATTACTGATTCTGGAAGATCTAGTTCTAGATTGGCGACAGCGATGTCGGACAAGCATTCTCCACAATGAACAGGGGTGCCGATTTCAGCGTGATCTTCGATGAGGATTACCGACAATCCTGCTCGAGCAGCATGCAATGCTGCAGCACCTCCACCGGGTCCAGCCCCTACGACCAGGACATCACACTCGGTTGCCATTAGAGGGGGATACAGTCGATACAGGCCTTGAATGCCTCGGTGCCGTAGGCACCGGCGCGCGCCCGCTGGATTTGATAGGGGGAACGTTTCCGGAGACCATGGGATGGCGCCGACTCGGACGTTACCTCCGCTCGTTGGAGGACAAGGCGGACCTCATCCGAATCACACATCCTGTAGATTGTAATCTTGAAGCCGGATGTATCGCTGACAAACTCGTCAAGAATGGTGGACCTGCTGTCATTTTTGAACAACCGATACTTGCTGATGGAACTATCTCAAAATTCCCACTAGCGATGAATTTGTACGGAACAAGACGACGGACTAATCAGGCATTACGTGTCGAAGACCCAAGCGAAATTGGGAGGAGGTTGACCGATCTGATGAAACCCGATATCGGAACCTTTGCGAAGCGGCCTTGGAAAGCTTGGCCCCTCGTCAAGAAGGCGCTCTCGCTTCCTCCAAAGAAGGTTCGAAAGGGTGCATGCCAACAGATTAGAATGCCTAAACCAGATGTTACCAAACTACCGATTCCTACAACCTGGCCAATGGATGGAGGGCCGTTCATTACATTGCCATTGGTGGTCACCAAAGACCCGGCTACAAATGAGCATAATCTGGGTATGTATCGGGCCCAAGTATTCGGCCCAACTGAAGTAGGGCTGCACTGGCAGATGCACAAGCATGGAGCCGATCATGCAGCATCTAGTGAAGGGAAAATGCCGGTTGCAATTTGTTTGGGAGGACCTCCTGAAGTGATGTTCAGTGCAATTGCTCCGCTACCTGATAATCTTGAAGAATATATGTTCGCTGGATTGCTGGGCCAAAAGCGTCTACAAATCACCAAGTGTCTGACTCAAGATTTGTGGGTACCTGCAGAAGCTGATATTGTTATTGAAGGGTACACCATCCCAGGGGAAACTCGAACAGAGGGGCCTTTTGGTGACCACTTTGGACACTATTCACTCGAGGGAGAATTCCCCGTACTCCATGTGACAGCGATAACCCACCGCAAAGATGCGGTAGTGCCCATGACCATTGTAGGTAAACCACCAATGGAGGATGGGTATCTGGGTGAAGCAATTGGAGATGCATTTCTTCCAGTGCTTCAATTTCAACATAGAGATGTACGCAATTTGTTCCTACCATTGGAAACAGGCTTTCACAATCTAGCAATAGTTTCTTCTAAGCAACGATATCCAGCTCAGGCACGCAAAACAGCACTAGGGCTATGGGGTGCTGGACAGATGATGTTCCTCAAAACCATCGTTGCCACAGGACCTGAACATGATGTCAAGAATCTTGATGCGTTGCTTGACGTGTTAGATCAAAATGTTTCAATTCCTGATGACCTAATCGTGCTAGATGGAATGGTTGCTGACCAATTGGCACATGCTGCCCCTTACGAAGGCGTTCACTCCAAACTCCTAATCGATGCATCTACACCACGAGAACAAGCCGCTCCTAACATTTCCCTTGATGGGATAAATGGTATATCTCAGCATCGTTGGATTCGACCATCAATGTTGGTCATCACAACACGAATCGAAGGTGGACCTTTAGAATCAGAAAATACTGATGGTGTCGATGAAGATGGAGCAAACAAACAAAGAGAGCAAATATCCCAATTGATGAATTCAATTTGGCAATTGAAAAATTCAGATAATCTTCGTTGGTTATTCATCACAGACGATAGTGTTGATTTGACCTCAGATGACGCCATGCGCGTCTTGTTATGGCAACTTTTCTGTCGATTTGAAGTAAGTCGAGATTTACATTATTCGGTGGAGAAAAACAGGATTTGTTGGGATGCAACCGCCCCAATTCCTTCAGTAAACGGAAAGGGACCTGTGCGCAGGTGGCCTGCTGTTTGCATTCATGATCCAGATATACAGAAAAAAGTCGATGAATGGTATGAACTGGAGGTGAGAAATTGGGTCTGAAAAGTATTCTCGGATTTGTGAAAATAGAGCACACCCTATTTTCCCTTCCGTTTGTCTTCATCGGGGCATGGGTTGCTGGTGAACCAACCGTCATACAACTCACATGGATTTTGATTGCAGCCATCGGTGCCAGGGGTTTGGCAATGGCCCTAAATCGTATCATCGATCGTGATATCGACGCAAAGAATCCACGCACATCTAGTCGGCATCTGGCCAATGGGGATATGTCTCTGAAAACAGCATGGTCACTGTGTGCAATTTTCTTGGGGATGTTACTCATTGGTGCATGGCAACTGAACACTGTCGCTCTCGCCATGAGTTGGCTCCCTGTGCTTGCTTTCGTGATTTACCCCTACACAAAACGTGTCACCTGGGCTTGTCATCTGTGGCTTGGTTTGTGTTTGGGTCTTGCGCCTGCTGGAGCTTGGCTCGGAATAGTCGGAGATGATTTGGGCTGGGCTGCTATTACTGAATTACACTGGTATCCTACTATTTTCTGGATATGCCTTGGCGTGATGTTTTGGATTGCGGCATTTGATCTCAATTATGCTTTGATGGATATCGAAAATGATCAGAAAAACGGAATCCAATCCTTCCCCGCTCGATTCGGTGAGCACCATACCTTACGAACCAGTGTTCAATTCACCCTCCTGTGGTTTGCATGTTTTGCGATTGCAAATCCGATTGATGGCATCACATTTCTGGGTGCAGCCCTCTCCATGTGTATCATCAATATTGGGGTGATTATTGGACAACAACGGTTGGCTGATTTTCAAAATATCTTCTTTTACACCAGCGTTGTCACAGGCTGGGTTTTGCTCGGAGGGCTGATGGCTGCATGAGTAATGATGTGGACCCATTTGACCTCTCAAAGGCACTTGAAGGCGCGGCAAAAACTCATCTTGACCCCTTGATTTCGAAGTTTCAACTTCATTCGGAATATGGATTGGCAGGTGACCAAGAAAAAGCAATTGATATTTCCCTTTCTCAATTGAGAAATTCACAATCTAGGTGTGTTATGCTAGGCGTCACTGGGTCAGGTAAAACATTCGCTATGGCCAATATCATTCAAGCACTGAATATTCCCACATTAATTCTGTCCCATAACAAAACTCTGTCACGTCAACTTTGGCAAGAAATGTCTGGATTATTTCCTGAAAATGCAGTCGAATATTTTGTGTCCCATTATGACTACTATCAACCCGAAGCTTATCTCCCAAAGCGAGATTTATACATCGAGAAGGAGCTTTCATTGAACGAACGGATCGAGCAAGAGAGATTCTCTACTGTGGCGTCGTTGGTCTCGAGACCAGATGTACTCGTAGTGGCAACAGTTTCAGCAATTTATGGCCTCAACCCACCCGAGACATTTTTGCAACAGCATGCACGACTTCACGTTGGTCAACAAGTGGAACCACAAGAGGTGGTCAAGGAATTGGTTGCGCTGCAGTATCGACGTGTGACTGGAGAAATTACACGAGGGGAATTACGCTTGAGGGGGGAAGTAATCGATCTATGGATGCCCAGTCGTGATGACCCTATACGCATTCGATTTGATCTGGATGGAATTACAAGAATTCAGGTATGTGAAGCGGTTTCGTGGGAAGCAATCGATGAAGTTGAGGAGGTTTGGATTCATCCAAAGGCATTCTTCATGACTGAACCTGAACGATTTGAAAAAGCCTTAGAGGACATTGAATTTGAACTACAACAACGATTAGATTTCTTTGAGAAAGCAGGCATGGATTTAGAAGCACACCGATTAGAGTCAAAAACGCGTTACGATCTAGACATGTTGCGCGAAATTGGTCACTGTCGTAGCGTAGAAAATTATTCGATGCACTTTGATGGGCGTGATTTTGGTGAACGGCCGTACTGCCTGCTTGATTTCTTTGGCGCGTGTGCGAATACATTTCATGGTTCGAATAAAAAATTCTTGGTTATCATGGATGAAAGTCATGCCACACTACCACAATTGGGGGGCATGTATCATGGTGATCGATCAAGAAAGGAAAATTTAATTGAACATGGGTTTAGGTTGCCCTCTGCTGCAGAAAATAGACCATTAATGGCCCATGAGTTTCAGTCATTGGTTCCGCAGATACTCTATGTGAGTGCGACTCCTGGTGAACGTGAATTACGTCAACTTTGTGAATCAACTGGACAACCTGTTCCGGAAGTAGACCCTAAAGCAAAGCGAAAACCATTGCTGAAGGATACCTTGGGTGAAATCCAAGGTATTTCCAGAATGGAAATCCGACCCACAGGATTGCTCGATCCTGCTATCGAAGTTCGGCCAACTGAAGGACAAATACAGGATTTACTAGATGAAATTACAGCATGTGCACAGAAGGATGAACGTGTTTTGGTCACAGTGATGACAATAAAATTTGCAGAAGAAGTTGCTGATTATCTACAACGGATGGGCGTAAAAGCACATTATCTGCACTCTGAGATTGACACATTAGAACGGAGTGAAATCATCAAAGCATTGCGTATTGGCCACATAGATGTCATCGTGGGAATCAATCTCCTACGCGAAGGTCTAGATATCCCTGAAGTCAGTTTAGTTGCAATCTTTGATGCCGATAAAGAAGGATTTCTACGAAATGAACGGAGCCTGTTGCAAACGATTGGGCGGGCTTCAAGAAATCAGAATGGACGAGTTATCCTTTATGCCAATACAATGGGGCGTGCAATGGAATCTGCCATTTCCCAAACAATCGAGCGAAGGCAAAAACAAATTGAACATAATGCTGCGAATGGTATCACCCCAAAAACCATTGAGAAACCCTTGCCAGTAATGGGAATTGAGGCTGAACAGCTTCTGGCTGGAACCGCGGGTAAAGGTGTGACTGGTGGAAAGAGATTTGTCGGTGGTTTTTCAGGTCAAACCAGTAAAGAAAAGGATGGGGATTTGATCACAAAATTCAACCTCGGTGCAGGTTCATGGGGAGATGATATCGTCTCTAACTTATCCCAACCTGCTGATGATGATGTACCTGAAATCACTACAGATTCAAAAACACAATTAATTGAGAGATTACGGCGAGAAATGAATCAATCTGCTACACGACTTGACTTTGAAAAAGCAGCCAAGTTGAGAGATAGAATATTTCAATTGGAAAACTTAAATATCAATTGATAATTTCGACCCGCCATTTCAAGTGAGAGTGGTGGGTCGCCAAGCCGTTCCCATGCCAGTAAACCGCGATGATTTCGACATGCCTGTCGAAGACTACAATTTCAGCGAAATCAGTGGCGTCCCATCACTGATTGATCAAATGGCACAAGCGGGGGGGTTTACGGCAACAAAACTTGCACATGCTAGAGACATTCTCAAAGGTGCCATCGCAAAATCACAAAACGATGGTGTTCTCAATTGGCTTTCATTTCCAGCTTGTCTTTGCGCAACAGGTACCCGTGGTTTCTTCGTTGAAGCGATAAAACGCAAGGCATACAATGTCATCATCACAACATGTGGCACACTTGATCATGATATCGCACGTACCTTCCAATCCTACTATCACGGTGCCTTTGAATTGGATGATGTGGAACTTGGGGAGCAAGGTTTGAATCGCCTCGGTAACGTCATTATACCCAATGAATGCTATGGGGAAATAATTGAGAAATCCGTTCTCCCTTGGCTTGATGAAATTGATGCTGAACGGCGAAATATGAATCCTGAAAATCCTTGGGTAGGTTTTGGGAGTATCGAATTGTGTTGGGCTTTTGGAGATCGCATTGAGGATGAAGGTAGCTTGTTGCACTGGGCAGCAAAACATAGAATTCCGATTGTAATCCCTGGCCTCTCCGATGGATCGATTGGTGCTCAATTATTTATGCATCGACAGAAAAATCCAGATTTCATGATTGATTTTTTGGCTGATGAACAAGTTCTATCCGATCTTACTTGGACCTGTGATGAAAGTCACGCATTGATGATTGGTGGAGGTATTTCGAAGCATCACGTAATCTGGTGGAATCAGTATCGTGATGGGTTGGACTCTGCTGTTGGTATTACAACAGCACCTGAGCACGATGGAAGCCTCTCAGGTGCGCGGTTGAAAGAGGCTGTTTCTTGGGGTAAAATTCACCCTGAAGCACCCCAGGTAACCGTGGAGGGGGATGCAAGTGTCCTACTTCCATTGCTTGGTTCAGATCTGTTCGGCTGAATGAGCAATACATTCCATCAGACCAACACGCATGGTTGTCATTGGCCGCCAACCATCTGTTCCGCAAGCAATCATTGCGTCATGTAACGGTCCAAGATTGGGGCGCCGGCGTTCACCACTATATCGGACCGCTGCAGGTGAAGGTACTTCACTCAGTGATTCGATTGTGTGGGAATGTTCTACAGCGTTTTGAAATCGGGTCCAAAGACCCTTTATCTCGTTTACGACCATCGCTTGAGTCCAAGCACGGCGGCCACACAGTTGGAATGTTCCAGTCATATTATTCGCCGAAAGTATTCGCTGGGCAACTTCTGCATCACGGATATGAACCCAATGGTAAATTGTTGAATCTATTTTGGGTTCATCTTCGACCAATATGGCAGATATCCAGTGGTTGATTGGATCGTCTCCACCAGGGGAGTATACATCTGTGAATTGAATTTCTAGTGGAGTAGACATTACGATTCACCCACTTAAACATCAGTACGAGTACCGTGGAGTATGAGTGATTTTCGAACAAGTTCTATGATGAGGTCAATCTCTTCGGTTGTGATTGAAAAGTGGGGTGTGAAGCGCAATGCGTTTTGTCCCCCATGTATGACTCCAAGGCCCACCTTTCGACATTGCTCTTCGATCTGACCAAATCCAACAACTGGATGTGTCTCAGGGTTTAATTCCGCGCAACAAAGTAAACCCGTACCTTGCACCTTGACAATTACATCTGGGAATTCAACTGCCAATTGTTCAAGTTTTGACAACAATTCAACCCCTCGATTCAGAATGTTGTTCCTGAGTTCAGGGGTGATTTGGTCTAGCACAGCAATCGCTGTTTCCAATGCTCGTGGATTGGTAGTCATCGTATTTCCATAAATGCCGACAACATAGAGTTCAGATGCACGTGGAGATAAACCAAGAACAGAAAGGGGGAATTGACCAGCGTTGAGGGCTTTGGACCATGTTTCTAGATCCGGGACGGCGCAAGTTTCGAAGCCAGGATAATCAATGATTGAGAGGCATCCTTGCCCACGTAATCCAGCTTGTATTGAATCAACCAATAACATGCTACCATGTTCAAGTGTCAAACGGCGAGCTTCGTCATAGAATTCTCGTGTGACACACAGCCCTGGATTTCCCTCTCCCTGCACTGGTTCAATAGCCATCAACTCAATGAAAAATTTCTCTTTTTCTGCACGGGAAAATATGTTGCGAAGAGATTCGACATCATTCGAAGGAACAAGTAACAAATTATCTCTGTCGCGGAATGAGGCAAGATTCCGATCATATCCATCCTTACAAGAATGAGAAATTTGAGCCGGACGATCTGTACGTCCATGGAATGCCTGTTCAATCGCAAGGAGTTTGATTGGTCGGCCTTCATGCCTCCCTCCTGTACCAGTCATTTGATTGGCATTCACATCAGCAATCCTTAGACTAACTGCTACAGATTCCGAGCCACTATTCATGCAAATAAATTTCGAAAAGGGACACTCGCCACGAGTGTGTCCCAATTCACTGCGGAGACGGTTTGCCAGGCGTTGTTGGCTGAATGAAGGTGTCATGACATTGGCCATAACCCAATTTTTCGACATTGCTCCAATGACACCATCTGGACCATGTCCCCCACCCAACATCCCGTAACTTCCATTGTCATGGAGTACTGCTCCTTTCGAAGTGATTACCCAAGGTCCACGCGCAGCAATAGCCACGTATGGATTGATTGTTGCTGCGGAATAAAAATTGATGTAATCAAATTGGACGGATGAAACAAGAATTTCTTCATCTTGAGCCAAACACTCTATCCCAACTTCATCAATCAAATTAGCAAAGATGGTCGATGCTTCTTCAATCACACGAACCAGTTGAGAATCAATCTCGCAGAAGCGTTGGATAATATCATCGGACAGCCCTAGGGTTTGAGCCGAGGAACCATTGGAAAGAAGTCGAATCTCCTCCAAGCGTCCAAGCATATTCAATTCGACACGAAGGTCATCCATCAATGTTCGCTGAGTGAAACTTCAATCAAACCACAATATCGCCATCACAGTAATCGTAAATTTCAATTGATAATCCCATTTTTTACCCCATGCTGAAGTCAATTTTTATATTGGCTGATAAATGCAACATTATCAGCCTTTTCAATTAAAAATGAACAAATGTACAGTTGGGCGTATTATTGAATGTTCAATTGAAATTTATAGGATTATCAGCCTTTTTCAATTGAACAACTGATTTATTTTCACTATGGGATGGTTTAATAGCCCATTCGACCCGTCGGGTAACAGGCAGGATGGGATGTTGCAACAGGAGACGAGGATATGACAGATGATAATTACAGAATTCAAGAACTTCTACAAAGAGAAGTATACGTAGGTGACAACCTCGTTGGAACGATTGTGGGTGAACGGTACCACCCCAACGAAGATCGCGTCAGATCGATGCGAATACAGGTTCGACCAAATGTAGCAGAAGAATATATGCGCAAGCCAGCAGAACATGCACCACTATCGAAAGAATTGATTCATTCAATCCAGGATGATGGTTCGGTCAAGCTCTCAAAATCTATGCGTGAATTGCAGAGACGTTGGAGAAATACAGTTCGAATTGAAGAACAACTTTACGCGCCAGATGAACTTCTGGATCGAGCCGTCTTAGATGATGATGGGATGGAACTCGGCGTGGTTATTGGCCTGGTGAAGGTCAAGCGCACATACCGGGGGATTACAGTGAAACTGCGATCGGCTGTTCGTCGACGCTATGCGTTGGATGAAACAATCGACATCCCAGTTACTGCTCTCGCACGTACCAGAGCTCGTTTGGATGAAATCGTACTCTCGAGAACTTACGATAAACTGCGCTCTTTACCCAGTTATATTCAGATCAACGAAGGCATTCTAGAGGATTGAGTGCAACCGTCACCGTTAATTCGGGGACGTCGGTCGCCGTGTCTGCTCTGGACGGGTAGCTTAGGTTGGCTGGAGCACCCGGCTGATAACCGGGAGGTCGCAGGTTCAAATCCTGCCTCGTCCACTTTTTACCACGTGGACGCCTCTCGAAGCGTATAGATGGGAAACAACATGAACAGTCGGCTCTGGGGGTCAACACATGGCAGTTGTGTCAGGTAGCAATGCGGCTGAATTAGCTGCTGCTCTGGCGAATGAGTTGGGGTGGGAGCACCACCCCCTCGAAGTTCGACGATTTCCCGACTCGGAGGGCTATGTCCGAGTCCCCCAAGAAAGCATAGAAGCCATTCGAAAGGAGCCGGTTGTACTCGTTGCAACAACATTCCCCGATTCAGGAATCGTCGAAGCACTGCTGATGCTAGAATCAATTCACGATGTTCGCAGCGGCGACATGGACAATTTGAAGGAAGAAGGTGAACAAAATCTAGGTGATGCAGGACCAGGGATTTTCCTCGCTGTACCTTACTTTGGTTATTCAAGACAGGATAAGCGATTCCAACGTGGCGAAGTTGTTTCAGCAAAGCTTCTGGCTCGTCTATTGACTAGACGTTGTGATGGAATGGTTGTGCTAGACCTTCATGCACCAGCCGTTCTTGAAGACCTCGAAGTTCCTATCGCATTTGTTTCTTCAATGCCTGAGATCGCAATTCACCTGCAGAATACAGTGAAACCTGATTTTGTCCTCAGCCCTGACAAGGGTGCCATCGAAAGAGCCAGCCACGTTGCGAATGCCATTGGTTGCAATTTCTCTTATCTGGAAAAAACTCGAATTGATGCACATACCATTGAACATCAAGCCAAAGATTTGGATGTTGATGGGGCGATTGTTGCCATTGTTGACGATATGATTTCAACCGGCGGCACAATTTGCAAAGCCAGTGACGCCCTACGCCGCCAAGGTGCCAAAGCAGTCCATGCAGCATGCACACATGGACTCTTTACTGGAGGGGCAATCACGCGTCTCTCAAATCATGTAGATGGGGTGCATGCAACCGATTCTCTGCCCAATCCCCGCTCTGTAGTGAGTGGGGCACCCGCCATAGCCAGAGGAGTCCGTGACCTGATAGAACAAGTCCTGTGATGTGTTGTATGCCCCGTAGGGGCTTCCGCTGCGTTTATACGAGGCACGTCGTGCGGCGGCTTACCAACATGAGGAGTGAATCCAATGAGTGTACATATAGCATTTGAAACCCCGAAAGACGTTCAAGATGGCGTCTACGAACTTGTAAAGCTCGTAGGCAACGGTAATGGGCGCCTAAAGAAAGGCAGTAATGAAGTAACCAAAGCAGCCGAGCGCGGTACCGCGAAGATGGTTGTTATGGCAGAGAATGTCAACCCATCAGAGTTGTTGGCACACATTCCTCTCATCTGCAAAGAAAAGAAAATCCCCTTCATCTACGTCGAAGATCAAGCCTACTTGGCTGAGGCTGCTGGTATGAACGCCGGTTCAAAGACTGCTGCCATCGCACTGATGGAAGTTGCCAAGGGCGCGGAAGAGGCCTTCAACGGTGTCAAAGGTCACACCGACGCACTGAACTAAGTTTGAAATTACCAGGTGGAATGACAAATGACTCAGGAAGGTTGGCCGGCAGAGGTCGTAGAAGTGGTCGGTAGAACCGGCATGACTGGAGAGGCTACTCAAGTCAAGGTTAGGGTCAATGATGCACCCAATCCCCGTGACATTGGCCGAATTATTACACGCAACGTTGTCGGTCCTATTCGTATCGGCGATATTCTGATGCTACGCGATACAGGTCGTGAAGCTCGAAAACTTAATGCTCGCTGAGGTGGTAATGATGGCTGAACGTCGAATTTGCAACTTCTCCGGGGAAGAAATTGAACCCGGCACCGGCGTAATGTACGTCAAGCGTGACGGGACGGTGCTTTGGTTCAAGGATTCAAAGGCACGAAAGAACATGAAATTAGGCCGCAATCCACGCAAGGTCAAGTGGACGCGGCGCTATGTCAAGGGCGGAGCCCAGTAATCATCTCACCTATTCTACTGCTGCATCATCAACTGCGATGATGGCGGCGTCCTGAAATAGGGGGGGGCGGTCGGCCGATTCGGTGTCAAACATGCAGACGACCTACATAATGGTGAAACCCGACGGTGTTCAACGCGGATTGGTTGGCGAAATTATTGCCCGTTTTGAGCGTAAAGGACTCCGCTTGGTTGGACTGAAATCAATTGTACCGAACCTTGAACTCGTTGAAGCCCACTATGCAGTCCATAAGGATCGACCGTTCTATCCTGGTCTCGTGAAATTTGTCACCTCAGGACCTGTCGTGGCAATGGCTTGGATGGGTGTTGATGCGATTTCCGTCTGTCGAAATATCATCGGAGCAACCAATGGGCGCGAAGCAGATATGGGTACAATCCGAGGTGACTTCGGCATGGATATTGGATACAATTTAATCCACGGTAGTGATAGTGAAGAAACTGCAACCTATGAACTTGGGCTTTGGTTTCCTGAAGGTTTGAACGATTGGGCTCCAAACCGCGAAACTTGGGTCTACGAGTGAGGATATTTTCAATTGTAAGTTTAAACTTTCAATTGGAATATTGAGGTGATGGTATGGCTGAAAAAAGCCGCAGACAACCTATTGTCGCAGTCTTGGGTCATGTGGATCATGGCAAAACATCAGTCTTGGATTACATTCGTAGTTTGGGCCAAAATCGTCAAGCAAGTGTGATGGCTAGGGAAGCGGGTGGTATCACACAACACATTGGAGCCACAGAGGTTCCAGCTAGGTTGTTAAATGAACTTTGTAGCCCATTAATGGGTGGAAATGAATTCTTGTCACCAGGCCTACTCTTCATCGACACACCAGGTCATCATTCGTTTTCCACTTTGAGAACCAGAGGGGGTTCCTTAGCAGATATTGCAATTCTTGTCATCGATTTGATGGAGGGGTGCCAACCACAGACACTAGAATCCATTCGAATATTGAAAAACGCAAAGACTCCGTTCGTTGTTTGTGCGAACAAAATCGACCGGATTCATGGATGGCATTGTAAGGAAGGTCGTTCTGCTGCGGAATCTATGACGGATCAAGATGGGCATGCTAAAGGTTTGTTTGACCAGAAATTTTGGCACCTCGTGGGACAGTTCGGGGAACAAGGGTTCAATCTGGATATGTATGACAAAATTTCAGATTTTACCCAAAACATCCCCCTGGTCCCCTGTTCTGCAAAGGAAGGTGAAGGTATGCAAGACCTGCTTGCAATCACCATTGGCTTGGCTGAAAAGTTCCTCGATGAGCAACTCTCTGATGTCGAAGGGGCGTCCGAAGGAACTGTCCTTGAGATGAAAGAAGAGCGCGGCCTCGGAAAAACACTGGATGTGATTCTCTATCGCGGTCAAGTATCGAAAGGAGATGATATCGTTGTTGCCACCGAACAAGGTGCAAAAATTACCAAGGTAAGGGGCTTGTTTAGACCCCGTGGTATGGCTGAAATGCGAGATGCTGGAGATCGCTGGGATGCAATCGAAACTATTGAGGCGGCAGCCGGATTGAAATTAGCAGCACCTGATTTGGAGGGGGTACTGGCTGGAACAACACTCAGGGTACTCCCTGAGGAAGAATCTCTGCGACAAGATATCATTGCTGCTGCCGAAGAGGAATCAGAAATCAGTATTGAATTGGAAGATGAAGGTATTGTCATCAAAGCGGATACGCTTGGTGGCCTTGAGGCGCTTGCCTTTGAGCTTCGAAATCTAGAGATCCCTATACCCATCCGAAATGCAGGGATTGGGCCTGTGAATAAGCGTGATTTGCGAAGTGCAGAAAATGCATCAAACCCCCTGCACAGGGTTATTCTTGCTTTCAACACAAGTACACAAACAGAAACTGCAGAAGAACTTGGAAAGGATGATTGTGAAGTTGTACATATCGGGTCTGACATCATCTATCACATTCTCGAGCAGTTTGAAACTTGGACGGAGAATCGAACACTTGAGTTGGAAGAGGAAAAACGAGAGAAAATTATCTATCCTGGGAAAATCAAAATTCTTGCTGATCATATTTTCCGTCGTTCAGGGCCAGCGGTTGTTGGAGTCAGAATCTTAGGTGGACGACTGCACGTCGGACAAAGACTTCTCACCATCGATGGGACAAAGGTTGGCCAAATCAAATCTATTCGAAT
>JAPKEY010000099.1 GCA_028821815.1 Candidatus Poseidoniales archaeon
CACGCGTTGGCTACCGGAAATTGGGTCGGTGGCCGAAGTGGTGTCAGTCAATTGCTTGACCGCACAACATTCCTCTCGGCCCTGTCTCACATGCGCCGTGTCACAAGCCCACTTGTGCGAAGCCAACCTCACTTTGAAGCTCGAGATTTGCACCCAACTCAATGGGGCAGACTTTGTCCCAACGAAACACCTGAAGGCCAGAACTGTGGCCTGGTGAAGAACGCAGCCCAGATGATTGACGTTTCAGAAGCGGTTAGTGAGGTTGAAGTCAAAGATCTCCTCGAAGAACAAGATGTTGAACCGAATCCAAAGGGTTGGTCAGAGGGTGCACGCGTTCACGTAAACGGCGACATCTTCGGCCTTCACATGAATCCACATAAACTCGTTGAACATTTCAAGCGAGGTCGTCGTCGTGGTGTGATTCGCCCAGAGGTTAGCATCCGTCACGATGCCCCCAACCGCGATATTTTCATCAATACCGACAAGGGTCGAATTCTCCGACCACTCCTTGTTCTAGATGGAGGAAGCATGGTTTTGTCGAAAGACAACTTAGATAGCCTCCGAAACCGCGAAATGTCCTTTGCAGATTTGACTAACAGAGGTATTGTTGAGTGGGTCGACGCTGAAGAGGAAGAAGACCTCCTTGTTGCACCTCGTCCATATGATTTGCCACACGTTAGTCCCAAGCATGGTCGGCCGCTCAATCCTGCAACGGTTGACTGGATCAACATGGGTGAGGAAGGCATCAAAAAGGCCAAACTACGTGCTGAAATCATCATGCCCAATGGCACCAAACTCAAAGAGACGTTCAGCATCCCCCTGAATTATTATCAAGAGGATACCGACAAACTTCGCCGAAAGGAAAAGAAGACTGGCGATGTGTTGATTTACACTCACGTTGAGATTGACCCACAACTGATTCTCGGGGTTTGCGCATCCCTTGTCCCGTATCCTGAGCACAACTCTACACCCCGTGTTACAGGTGGGACAGCCATGGTCAAGCAGTCGCTTGGATTGCCGTCAGCAAATGGCCGATTGAGACCAGATACTCGACAGCACATTCTACATTATACACAGAATTCAATGGTTGGAACTAGGGCAATGGAGGCAACCAACTTCATCCGCCGCCCAGCCGGTCAGAATTTTGTTGTCGCCATCCTCAGTCATCACGGCTACAATATGCAGGATGCAGTCATCATCAATCGCGGTAGTGTTGAGCGTGCCCTCGGTCGTTCGACATTCATACGCACATACAATGCAGAACGCAAGCGGTTCCCAGGTGGACAAGTTGATGAAATCGAAATCCCTGGTACTGGCCTCGATGAAGTCAAGGGTTTGAAATCCCCAGAATCCTATGCGCATCTTGAAACTGATGGATTGCCCACTCCGGAAACGGAAATCAGCAGCAAGCCCGACGATCGAGACCGCGTCCCGCAAGTTCTGGTTGGAAAGACCAGTCCTCCTCGCTTCTTGGAGGAGACTCACGGTGCCTTCCTGCAGGCGCAGGAACGCCGTGAATCGAGCATGAACGTCCGGCACGGTGAAGGAGGTTTCGTCGACAATGTCTTCGTCACAGAATCTCTAGACTCAGGGCGTTTGGTCCGAATCACTCTGCGAACAAACCGTATTCCTGAACTAGGGGACAAGTTTGCTAGCCGACACGGTCAGAAAGGTGTCATCGGTCGTTTGGTCGACCCTGAAGATATGCCATTCACAGTCGATGGTGTAGTTCCGGACCTACTGATTAACCCACACGCGATTCCATCACGTATGACAGTCGCTCACATTCTCGAGATGATTGGTGGCAAGGTTGGCGCTATGGAAGGTCGCCTCATTGATGGTACTGCATTCAATGGTGAGAAGGAAGACAGCCTGAGGGAAGGCCTTCTTCGCAGTGGATTTGCACATACTGGTCGTGAGGCGATGGTCAGCGGCGAGACTGGTGAAGAATTCCCCGCGCAAATTTTCGTCGGTGTGATTTACTACCAGAAGTTGCACCACATGGTCAGCGGAAAGATCCACGCACGAAGCCGTGGACGAGTTCAAATCCTCACGCGTCAACCAACAGAAGGTCGTGCACGGCAGGGTGGTCTTCGATTCGGTGAAATGGAAAGAGACTGCCTCATCGCTCACGGTGCCTCGATGGTCATCAAGGATCGTCTATTGGATGAATCGGATGGATGGGAACTTTTCGTTTGTGCGGAAAGTGGCCACATCGCTTTCTGGGATTGGCGTAAACGATGTTACGTGAGTCCAATACACGGGGACAAGGCGGAAGTCTTCCCTGTATCAACATCATATGCATTCAAGCTACTCCTGGATGAGATGAAATCACTTGGAGTGGCAATGAGACTTGAACTGGAGGACCGAAGATGAACCGAGACGTTGCAACCATTCCGAAGCGCATTGCTTCCATCAAATTCAGTTTGATGGATCCGACTGAAATCCGTAAGATGTCAGCTGTCGAAGTCAAGACTGCAGACACTTACAAGGATGATGGACACGCATACAGACAAGGTTTGATGGACAACCGCATGGGTGTCATTGAGCCTGGTGTACGCTGCGAAACTTGTGGTAACAAGCACGATGTTTGTCCCAGTCACTTTGGCCATATCCAACTTGAACTTCCAGTAGTTCACATTGGATTCACAGCTCTGTTGAAAACCGCACTCAAGGCGACCTGCAATACCTGCAGTAGAATCCTTCTTCACGAGAAAGAAGGGACTCACCCCATCGACCCCGAGAAATCTGAACAGGACTTCTATCGACACCGTGTATACGATGTCATTCAGAAGCATGGTGTTGGTTCAACAGAATTCAAGAAGATGATCAAAATCATCGTCAAAGAATGTGCTAGTTTGAAACGCAGTGTTTGTATGCACTGTCAATCAGAGCAGGGCAAGATTCAACTTGACAAACCCACCACTTTCAAGGAGATCATGCAGGCGAAAGCAGGCCAATCCAAGGTCGAGAAAAAGTTGAATGCTCGTGATATCCGTGAATGGCTGGAGCGCATTCCTGATGAGGATTTGATTTTCATTGGCATGGCTTATGATTCAAGTCGCCCTGAATGGGTGATTATGCGTGTTCTTCCAGTTCCACCCATTACCGTTCGCCCTTCGATTACATTGGATAGTGGTGACCGTAGTGAGGATGACCTTACCCACAAACTAGTGGATGTATTACGAATCAATCAACGACTACGGGAAAACCGTGACTCCGGGGCTCCACAACTTATTGTTGAGGATTTGTGGGAACTGTTGCAGTATCACATTACAACATATTTCGACAATCAAACTGCAGGAATCCCTCCTGCCCGTCATCGCTCAGGTCGACCATTGAAGACTTTGACTCAAAGACTCAAAGGCAAGGAAGGGCGATTCCGCAGTAACCTGTCGGGGAAGCGTGTCAATTTTTGTGCCCGAACAGTCATCAGCCCGGATCCAAACCTTGGCATCAATGCCGTTGGTGTACCAACTCAATCCGCCAAAGAATTGACTGTACCAATTCGTGTCACAGGTCGAAACCGTGAACAGTTGCGTCAGATGATTTTGCGTGGACCTGATATCCACCCTGGCGTCAATTACATTGTGCGTGGAGATACACATCGTGTTCGTATCACCGGTCGTACCAAGTTCATGTGGTCCGGTTTCCGTTGTCACAACCCTGAATGTCATTCTGGTGACGTTGAGAGAGATGAGCCCTATCCAGGTCTTCGTTCAGACCTCAATGAGGTATTACCTGCGCCAAACGTCCTACCTGGCATGGAAATCGAGGAAGAAATCAGTCGTGTTGATGGTGATACAGAGACAAAGTGGATTCCATCCCTCGACCCTACCCTTGCAAACCTCCGTGGAGAGGATAGCAATGGAAAGCCCCTCGAATATGGAGACCCTCGTGGGATTATCCATCAACGATGGGTATTCGAGCGAGAGAATCCGGGGCAAGCATTCCCTACTGAATTAGATGTTCGTTGCCCGCATTGCGGTAGCCCTGAAATTTCAGAGGACATTCGCAGTAAGGTCGAAGATCGCCTTGCTACCATCGACCTCGACGGGAACCCAAAGCCGGGTATGATTGTTGAGAGGCACTTAATCGATGGTGACGTTGCAATTTTCAACAGACAACCGTCTCTACACCGCATGTCGATGATGGTTCACGAAGTTCGGGTGATGGAAGGAAAAACATTCCGATTCAATCTCGCAGTTTGTACACCGTACAACGCTGATTTCGATGGTGACGAAATGAACCTTCACGTAATTCAATCTGAAGAGGCACGAGCAGAGGCGAAAATTCTCATGCGTGTTCAAGAACACATCATTACACCACGCTATGGTGGTTCTGTAATCGGTGGAATTCACGATCATATCTCGGGAGCCTATCTGCTAAGTCACGACAACCCATTCGTATCCAAGACGATTGCACTTGAAGTTCTCGGCCAGATTGGCTGGTCAGGAGAGTTGCCCAAGGAGAGTGTAGTAGATGGGGTCGCCGGATTCTATGGTCTTGAGTTGTTCAGTCTGATTGTACCTGAAGGGTTCAATCTGCGATATACGAGCCGTAGCCAAGATGAGGTAATAGTCGAATCAGGTCAGGTTCTTTGTGGAACTCTTGACAAGCGCGCTATCGGTGCAGAGGACGGACGTCTTCTAGATGCAGTTGTTCAAACTCATGGAACAACTGTTGGAGCAAAGTTCCTCAATGACATGACTAAACTCACCATTGGAGTTTGTACTTCAATGGGCTTTACAACTGGAATTGATGACGAAGATCTTCCTGCAGAAGCCCGTGAATTGATTACTTTGCGTAACGCTGAAGCTAGTGAAGCCGTTGATGCTGAACTGGAGAAGTTCGGTACTGATGGGCGTAAGTATGAAACTCGCCCTGGTCGCACTCCTCTGGAAACACTGGAAGAGAATATCCTTCAAATTCTGGATCAGTGTAAGGCTGAGACTGGAACGGTGGCTAAGGAAGCACTTTTGGACACTAACCCTGCAGTCATGATGGCCGTCTCGGGTGCCCGTGGTTCAATGGATAACTTGGCCATGATGGCAGGTTCTATTGGTCAACCAAAGGTTCGTGGTAAGCGTCTTGAACGTGGCTACAATGATCGTGTATTGTCTCATTTCCGTCGCGGTGTAAAGGGTGCGAAAGAGAAAGGTTTCGTCGCGTCTTCCTTCAAGCGTGGTCTAGAGCCCACAGAGTTCTTCATGCTCTCTGTATCAGGTCGCGAATCTCTCGTCGATACTGCGGTTCGAACTAGCAAGTCCGGTTACATGCAACGCCGTCTGATCAATGCGATGGATGACCTCAAGGTTTGGGACGATGGACAACATTCAGTGCGCAACACAGCAAACCGAATTATCCAATTCCAATATGGTGAAGATGGTGTGGACCCCTGCAGATCACTGAAGGGAGAACCAATCAACGTCGACCAAATTTTGGATGATGTTATCGGAGGTGGTAACTGATGGTAGTCAAGTCAGCAACAAAGAAGAAACTCATGGACATGGGTATTCAAGAGGAATTCGCGCACAAACTTGCAGATGACCGTAAGTGGGATGATGTGAAGATTCTCACACCTGGTGAAATTGCTCAAATTTGTGGCCTCGCATCTGATGAGGCAACAGCGATTCATAGTACCTTAATCGCATTTGGAAAATCGGGCGGCCCCGATTCAAATAATGCGACTACAACAGTCGTACGTCGTAAGAAACTCGTTCGCCGTGGCAAAAAAACAGAACTCGCGCTGCAGCACTACGATGCCGAATCAAAAATTGCTGACCT
>JAPKEY010000100.1 GCA_028821815.1 Candidatus Poseidoniales archaeon
CGATGATGATGATGATGGCCGTTCAGATACGTCAGATCGGTGCGCTAGAGGGCTCATTGGCTGGAATTCATCCAACTTGAGTTTGGATCATGACTCCGATGGCTGTCAGGATACTTCAGAAGACAATGATGATGATGATGACACTATAACCGACCCATTTGACAATTGTCCCCTTGGTACCCCTGGGTGGCAATCTACAGGTGCATCTGACTACGATCGCGATGGTTGCCGAGATACTGGCGATGATTTAGATGATGACAATGATGGTACCCCCGATACTATTGATTCCTGCCCCTATGGTGTCATCGGCTGGATTCAAACCACGGAAAATGACTACGATATGGATGGCTGTCGTGATATGGATGAAGATGGCGATGATGATTCAGATGGCGTTATTGACTTCGATGACCAGTGTGTCCGTACTCAACTCGGTGCTGTTGTCAACACCTACGGCTGCGCATCCTACGAGTGGGATGCCGATGGTGATGGGGTCATGGATGATACCGATCAATGCCCAGGAACACCCGTGGGCCTAGATGTGAATGAAGTTGGTTGCGCTGATCTTGATGGCGATGGCATTTTCGCAAATGTCGATCAGTGTCCTGATTCTGAGGTTCGCTGGACATCAAACAGCGATGGCTGCACTGTACTTCAAGTCCCCATCTCATGGGATACTGGACCCTATTCGATTGAGCGCTTCGGAACTGTGGGTGATTTCACCGTCCAGACAAAGTCGGGTAACTGGGTAATGTCGCGAGATTGGGATGGAAAGAGCACATATTTGTTCATCTTCAACCAAGATTCTAGTTCTTACATGTCAAGTCTATGGAGTCAAAATGTGGCTCGCCTTTTGGACACAATGCCTGAGAACAGTCATGTTTTCTTTGGTTCCTTTGACAGTGATTATCGAAATGACATCGATGCCATGAACAACCGCGTCAATTCATACCGAAACGGTTTGAACGATGCGGACAAAGCATGGGTGGACTCAAATATTCACTACATCGATCAGCAAGGAGGTGCAATCGGTGGAGCACTTGGTAGTGTCATCAGCGATTGGAGTGCGTATTATTACGGAATCGACAGATTCCAACAATGGCGTGAAATTGGCTCCCTGTACAATTGGGCTGGAACACATGGAGTCCAGTATCGATTTGATTACATTGGCAAGATGCCGTTACAGTTCAACGCTGAATTTCCAACCGAGATGCGCCGACATGATCCGGGCGTGACCGTTGTAGACATCATGGTGGAGCAACGGCACAGTGGTGGCTGGGGCGGAGGCCATTCCTCACTGGCCAATGGCTCATTCCCTAACGCCTCGTCGATGGAGGCATACAACACAATGGAACTCTACATGCATCATGGTTGCAGCGAACATCGAGACCGATATCAGAAGACTGACGGATCCTACGGGGGGTGCCACGAATGGGATTACAGTCAATATATGCAAATCTGTGATGAGGCCGGCAACTCATCTTCGTGTGGTACTGAATTCGGTTATTGGATTACAACATATGGGCGCGAAGGCCGGTGGTTGACCGATATATCCCCTCGCTTATTTGAGTTGACAGAAGGGGGTGACCACATGTTCCGTTATCGAGGGGCCAATGGTGGTTGGCTCAATGTTAGTGTCTACCTTTCTAATTGGGATGACAATGGGTTACGCTCAACTGGAGGGGAATTGGCATTCAATGGGGGCTCATTCCGTGGAGAATACAATAACGAATCACAATACAAACGAGTACATGATTTACAAATACCTGACGGAACGGAAAAGGTTGAGATTTATGCGGTCATTACAGGACATGGGTTTGGAAAGGATGACGCCAATTGTGCAGAATTCTGCAATCATGAACACCGTTACAGTATGAATGGCTATGTCACCCAGGAAGATCACGCGATGGCTGGTAACAGTACAGTTGGAAGTGACAATGAGGGCTGCGCGAAAGAGATGCACAACGGTGCCCTGACCAATCAATTGGGGTCGTGGCCATATGGCCGAGCCGGATGGTGTGCTGGACAAGATGTCAAGCCATGGACGTATGATATCAGTCAGTGGATTGATTTATCAAGCAATCAAAACAGCCTATTTTACCAAGGCTTGTATAATGGCCAGAATTATGTCCCGCAAAATGAGCAATCTGGCGCCAACCAAAATATCCATGCAAATATTTGGGTTGTATACTACACCAACATCAGTGCAAATACCAGTGCTCAAATGGACAATTCACCCGGGCCCTCCCCGTCAACAAATGACGATAGCAATCCACAATTGGTTGTTGAAATCGTACGCGAAGAGGAATGTGCAACTGAAGACGAATGAGTGACCCCCAACTAAGGGGTTGCATTTGTCTCTGGTTGTAGTGGAGGCGGAGCAGGGAATGCTTGGACATCGGATGCAACATCAGGGGTTTCGAGTAAATTGTAATCTGAATCACGACGTACTGCAACAAATCCAGCACGACGAACCGTTTCCTGCAATTCAACTTCAAGTGCACAGGTTTTTTCGGTTCCAGAGGCGGAAACAACATTCTCTTCCATCATTGTAGATCCAATATCATCGGCACCGCCAAACAGAGCCATCTGTGCAACATCTAAGCCCATAGTCGGCCATGAACCTTGGATGTGATCGATATTGTCAAAGAATAATCTGGATATCGCTATATGACGGAGGTAATCAGTAGGTCCTGTGCCTAATTCGATACGATTCCGACCTTGATTTCGTTTTCCGAATACATTTGTTTCAAGTTGAACCGGCCATGCGACAAATGATGTAAATCCGATCCAACCTTTGGCGGTAGCTTGGTCTTGTAACTCACGGACACGATCCATGTGCTTGACCCGGTGTAGTGCACTTTCCCCAAAACCAATTACATTGGTCGCTGAGGTGGTTAGCCCAAGCGATTGTGCTTCATGCATTACGCGAAGCCAATTGTCAGCACTTCCCTTTTTCGGGGAAATATCGAGACGGACATCATCGACAAGCATCTCGGCTCCGCCACCTGGCAATCCATGCATTCCAGCAATTTTGAGTGCTTTGAGAACCTCGAGAGTTGAGAGGTTACAGACCTCGGCAATACCTTCTATTTCGATTGGAGAAAAGCAGTCTAGTTCGATTGAGGGGTGAGTGGTTCGCAAATATTTGATCAATTCAGTATACCATTCGAGGGGTAAATCTGGGTTGACTCCACCTTGCATCAAAACGCGTACCCCGTCTACTGCTTCTAATTCAGAGAATCGAGCCGAAATTTCTTCGTAGGTTTGCGTGTATGTCTCAGAATGTCCTGGTGGGCGATAAAATGAACAAAATTGGCAATTTATTGTACAGATATTTGTGTAGTTTACATTGCGGTCAATCATGTATGTAACATGATTGCCTGGATTAACTTCTCTCCGCCTCTCTGATGCGACACTGCGGAGCATGTTGAAATCGGCTTCTTCATACAATACTGTGGCATCTTCAATACTCAATCGAGGGGGTGATGGCCCACGCTGCGCCTCAAGAATTTCCTGCCACATTTCGACCCCTCAGTTGGAGCCGACAAGCGCTTCAATTTCAGTGATTTCCTTGGGGCACTTTGCCGTGAGTACAACTGGCCCCGATTCTGTGATCAAAATATCGTCCTCAATTCGAACACCGATTCCGGCCCATTTTGGATTAATGTCAATGTCTTCTCTCCATGCCCCAAAATACAGCCCTGGTTCGATTGTGAGAACCATTCCTGGTGTAAGCACTCGTTCAGGCTTGTCATCCCCTTGCCGTCCTCCACCAACATCGTGGACATCGAGGCCGAGGAAATGACCAGTTCCATGCATGAAGAATTGACGATATAGGCCATCAAAATCATCACCAAGAGATTCTTCAAATGTGCAGTCAAGGATGCCCAAATCAATCAGACCCTGGGCTAGAACTCGCGAAGTAGCGTCATGCATCGCACTCCAAGGGGAACCCGCTTGGCAGGCTTCTATACCGGCCAACTGCGCCTTGAGTACAAGTTCGTAGATGGTTCGCTGTGCATCTGTGAATTTTCCATTTATGGGAAAGGTCCGAGTGATATCGCTGGCATATCCATCAATTTCGCAACCTGCATCAATCAGGACCAAATCCCCATCCTTCATGATATCATTATTTTCGTTGTAATGCAGTATGGTTGCATTGTCTCCACTTCCAACAATACTTGGATACGACCATTCAGATTCGTGGAAGAGGAAGCACCCCTCAATGATGGATTGCATATGCCATTCTCCCATGCCCGATTTACATTCCCTCATTGCCTCTACATGCGCGTATGCTGCGAGGTCGGCTGCGTACTGCATTAATTCGACCTCGCTACCTGATTTCAGTACACGCATTTCATCGAGAATTGCTCGCGGGTCAATTGGTTTTTCATGTAATACTGAATCCACGATTTCATCGACATTTCCATCCAGTCCGTGAATATGGTATACATTCTCAACACCATCTAGAAGTTTTGAAAGATTATCCGTAATGTCGCCACGACTTACAGTTTCATCAACGGGCCATCCAGATAGAGCACCTTCTAATCCTGGGCGCCTGCCGGTCCAAGTTTCCATCTTGACATCTCGTGGGCGGACATATAATCGGCATTTCCAGTCACCAGCTGACTGATGGAATACAGCAACACCATCTTCCTCACTCCATCCTGTGAGGTAGTGTAAATACGAGTTGAAGCGATGCCTGTGCTGAACATCAGCACTTCGAATACCGCTAGGATTGTTTGTGATTATTGCAACAGAGTCAGTAGGCAATTCAGAATAGAAATCATGCTGACGCTTACGCATTTCGGGATGTCCAATTTCTTTAGGCCGGTTGCCCAGCGCAGAGGTCACCCTCTCATACATCATCATCGCCGACCAGCCAACCCTTCATGAGATATTCGGGTCATTTTTGTTTCCACTTGGGGATTGGTGTAGCCTGCCCCGAAAAGTAGCGAACAAGAATCATGGTTATGACCACTGCCATTGGAATGAACCCAATCACTACCAGCAGTGTCCAGAACCCGATATTCCCTTCGGTGCCGCCATTAAACATCGGATCTGAGGGTGTGCCTTGAACTCCAAATGTAATTGAAATCGTGTCGCTTTCTCCATCATCATCGGTCACCTCAAGCATCAGAATGTGAGATGTAGTGAGGTCATCTGGTTTTTCGAGCTGTCGTTCCCATCCAGTCATGAGTGGATCACCATCGATGTACCATGTGCAAATTAGACCAGCTTTGTCGTTGTCGCTATCGGTTGAATCCCCACACTCAAGTAACCATTGATGGTCATCAGCAAGTGTGATTTCATCTCCATCAATCAATGCTTGTCCCCCAATCCGCAGTGCAGCGATGGGTGCGGTATTGCTGATATTGAATTGATGTGTGACCGTATCGGAAAATCCCGCATTGTCTGCAACAGTCAGTGCCAACATAAAATTCCCTGATTGAGATGCTACCAATTCAAACGTACGGAGATCGCTACCACTTTCAATAGTCTTTTCACCGGTTTCATCCTCTAGCACCCACAGGAAAAAAAGTTCTTCCCGACCCCAGAATTGATCACTACTTCCTGTTCCGTCAAACAGGATAGTACCTGAGTTTTCAGTTACATCACTCGGCCCTTCAATTTGTGCAGTGGGTGCGTTGTTGTCGATTCCAACAGTTTGGCATGCACAGGGTGAGTACAACCCATCAGCGGATACAGCCCGCACAACCAGTGAATATTCTCCATCTTCG
>JAPKEY010000101.1 GCA_028821815.1 Candidatus Poseidoniales archaeon
TGGTTTGGTTGGAGCTAGTGCCGCAATAGCGTGGCAAGGTGAGAATGATTTCACTTGGGAATGCACAGCATGGCGGAATGGCACAGGGGAACGACAAATTCCTTTGAATCTGGTCAAAGAAATGTCCCGAAAATTCCCAAGTACATTCTTGAATCGGGATCCAACTGCTGGACGTAGCCTCATTGCTCCACGAACTCCTTGTCCAGTTCTATACGGCATCCGGGGTGAATCTGAACAAGGTGTTTTGGAGGCACACATATTTTTGCAGGAAAATGGTGCAGAGATTTCAGTTGACCATCGTGTCCATCGGAGCAATCAAGCCACTGATGATCATTTGCGAGATTCGGCAATTGGCATTGTCAAAAATATTCGTGTGATGCAGGGGGGTCATGTTGAAATTGATACAGGACAAAAACTGCTGGCATTTTCCCAAGGCGGTGACATTAACAAGTTATCACAAGAACTCCTCGAGGGGGACAATATTGAGTGGCTTGGGTTAGAACATTCGGATGGTTCATTCCATCTTGAACGCATCAGACTGGTTGATGGACAACGGAATCGTACCCGTCCAATTTGCAGTTGTGGGCGGCGTTACAAATCACAGGGCCGAAATCAGTTGTTGAAATGTCCAAATTGTGGATCTAAACATGCAGATGTTTGGTGCACAGATAACGTGGATAGTGATTGGAAAGAACCCCCCTCGTCTCATCGCAGGCATTTGGCCAAACCACTGTCGCGGGTGGGCAAGTCTGAAGTCTAAGATGCCATCCACAGCCCATGGAGACCACCGAGGTTGGCACTTATGCCATGGTAGCTTTAACAATTGGATTACTAGTTTTCATTTGGCGTATGCGAATGCGAAACATCGTAAACAATCAGGATGATCCGACCATAGCTGGACAAGATGCATTGGATGGAGCGGCGATTAATCCTGAACAATTCGAAGAACCAGATGATGACGCACTGGACGAGATGCAAGATTTGCTGGAAAAGGCAGCAGAATCTCAGGGTCTCACCTACGAGGAGTGAATCCCTCATCGGATAGGATGAATTGCGTCACATCATCATCTATGTGTAATTCACGCATCATCGAATCCATCGAACTTCGGTGGAGGAACCAAGTTTCACATTCCGTCAAATTCCCACGCGATTTCCATCCCGACCCGCCAGCATCCTCATAGGCGGATGAAATTGCAATCAACCCAACATCAGATGATATGCATTGATTGATTAGGCTGCGCATTGCCTTGAGAAGTGCCGAACTCACCCGACCCGTTTTTGCTGTCCAGTCATCTACTACAACGAGTCTGATATTTTGCAGAGCCTCCAACAAACCAATCGCACTTTTAATGCCCATTTCGGTATTTTCCCCGACAGCACTCAAGTGAAGTTTTGACACTGCACTCGGAGATACATCTGCAAAAATCTGCGAAAAGCGTTCACCGTTTGGAATTTTATCACATATCCACACAACATGATTACCAGCGGCGAGTATTTCTCGTGCATACTGGAGGCCGCATGTTGTCCCACCACAACCTCCAGCCACCGATAGATGAATACAACCAGAAATGGGTGGCAGCATGAACGGTCGTTGCAGCCGCGGTACATGAGGAGTGTGGCGGCGCAATGGATATACGATTGACCCTGTGTGGCGATTCATGGCCAAGGATGCGATCCTAGACCCGGGATTCAATCTCGACAACTTGGAGCGAATCCCTCGAAGAGACCTCCCTTACTTCGATGAGCAGGATGAGGACGTCGGTCTCATCACTGGCATGACAAGCAGTGGTGGCATTTTCCGCGTGGCATTCCTTGACACAAATCAGTTCGGACCACACGCCATGATTGTGATGCTCTTTGGATTTGCAGCCATCACTGGCAGTATTCTATTTGCCCTCTCACTCTAGTCTCTGAGTTGAGAACGGGCTACTGCTACCGCTTCATCAACTAATTCTAGTGATACACCGATATGATTTGCTGGATCAAACATGGTGTCGAGTTGCGAACTGTCAAAGTGTTGCGTGATTGCTTCAATATTTCCACACACCTCACGCAGATGACTGCCATCTGAAATACAGGTCATACTGGCACCGCGTAGAATTTCATGTGCCTCATCTCTTGGAATGCCGGCGTCGACAAGTTCGATCATCACTTTTTCAGCCATAACAAGCCCATTCTGTCGATCAATGTTCAAGCGCATATTATCAACATCAACAACGCATTTTGCCATGACACGATTGCATTTTGCCATGATGTCATCGAGCAAGATGGCTGAGTGCGATAGAGTGAACCTCTCCGCACTACTGTTGGCCAAGTCACGCTCGTGCCAAAGTAATGCATTTTCGTATGAAGGGATTATGAAGGAGCGAACAATTCTAGCCAACCCACATGCATTCTCAGCAGTAATTGGATTCCGCTTGTGCGCCATGGTACTACTCCCAACTTGCTTTTCGGCATCGAACCATTCACCAACTTCGGCAATTTCACTACGCTGAAGGTTGCGAATTTCTTGCAATAATTTCTCGACACTTGTAGCAACGTTTGCCATCCAAGATACCCATTCGATGTACCGATCACGGCCCACTACTTGTGTGGTAACCAATGGGACACTGAGATTCAGATGTGTCAGAATCAATCGCTGTAATTCACGCGCATCAGTTCCCTGTGCCGCACCAGTGCCCACAGCACCGAGGAATTTTCCGACACATATCCTTTCAGTAATTTCGTCAAGTCTGACATGATGACGTCGAAACTCATCAAGGAATACAGCGATTTTCAGCCCAAATGTAATCGGGACAGCAGCCTGGCCATGGGTTCTTCCCAACATGACTGTAGCACGTTCGCGTTCGGCTAAATCTGCAAGAGTTGAGATCAATGTCGATAACATCTCTCGATGAATCTCCACACTATTCTTGATTTGCAACCCTACTGCGGTATCTACAATATCATTGCTTGTCGCACCGAGGTGGATGCACCAACCCGCTTCCCCAGCAGCTTCTGCCATTGCTTTAGTTAGTGCCATGATATCATGACGGGTTTCTCGCTCGATTTCATCGACCCTTTCTACGGTTACAGATACAGGGTTGGAGATGGCTGCCACCGCCGCATAATGTTCATCGGATACGCGGCCGAGGTGATTGTGGGCCCAAATTAGTGCCCTTTCAACATCAAGTTGCCGCGCATGACGCCCTTCTTGACTCCATACCAACTTGATTGGCTCACGCCCATATCGATAATCTAGAGGACTTACTGGCATTGAACCACCCAGTTGTTGGGCACAGGGCGTCGGTTTTGAGGATGTCGCATTGAATCACCATCAAAGTGGGGCCAGTTCAGCGCCCCAAATGTCTACCCAACCTCTACGCCCCGTCCAATGAACCGTGTGTTGAGTTTTGATTTGAGATGCCATCCATGGGGCGGAAAGAACTGCGGTTTCAAACTCACCACCTTCCCCATCTATATTGAATCTGTATTTGTCGGCCAGAACCTCCAATTCATCAATGTCATTCGCACGCAATACCCGTCCTAACCATTCTTCACCCAAGCCTTCTGTGGAAATAGAAGTCAGCATGATATCATGTCCATGTGAAATCAAATCACGCATGTGGGATCGACCATCATGATGCCAGAGCGGGTTGAATGATTTGATATTCAATCGGGCACACATCTGCTCGATACGTGTTTTTTGATAATCACTCCGTATGGCGCCTACAACCAACCCCTCAATTGGAGCAGTTGAGCGCAATCTGTGCAAATTCGGTGGCCATTTCCATCCATTCGGCCAATTTGCATCAGCCAGTTCGGCAGCAGACCATGTTTCAGAACGTGATTTACGACTTCCATATACGACATTCGCCAACGCTTCTTCGAGTTGATTCATCTCTGATTCTTCATCGCCCTCGATTGAAATCGGCAGCCAGGGAATATTAGCGCTGGCTGCTTGCATTCCAGCTAGCGCTGTGGTAGGCACTTGAAACATCATAGAATCATCCCCTGTCACGCGTATAGTAACCATCCCGGAAACTTCCCACCCACGTAATGTCGTCCACCATGTGGCATAAGACGAATCCTTGCCGCCGGATGATAGGACGAGTACCCGCATGGCTTGCTGCATACGATTGCGGTCGATAGACTCGTCGCCCCTTGGGTTGAAGAACCTCCACGCGCGCGCAAGGGTTAGTCGACGAAGGTTCAAAGGGGACACCGGAGGTCGGCGGAGAGATTCAGATGCAGCCAAGCGGAAGAGGGTATGACCATGGTATTACGACATTCAGCCCAGATGGGCGCCTATTTCAGGTAGAATATGCCCGGGAATCGGTGAAGCGCGGAACGACCACAGCCGGGCTAAAATATCGAGACGGTGTCATCTTGATTGTCGATAAGCGAATTTCAAGCCGATTAATCATCCCAGAATCGATTGAGAAGGTCTACAAAATCGATGAACACATTGGTTTTGCAACCTCGGGCCTCGTTGCTGATGCTCGGCAACTCGTTGACCGTGCACGTGTACAGTGTCAGATTAACCGTATTACCTATAGTGACAAGATTCCAGTCGATGCATTGGCTAAGCGAATTTGTGATTTCAAGCAGTCATTCACCCAATATGGAGGTTCACGTCCATTTGGTACCGCACTATTGATTGCAGGTGTCGATGAGAATGGTCTCCATCTCTATGAAACTGATCCTTCTGGTGCTTACCAATCTTATCACGCCGGTGCGATTGGCCGAGGCCGAAACACTGTTGTTGATTATTTCGAGAGCAACTGGAAACCAAATCTTACGCTCAATGCCGGTATCAAGATGGGTCTTGAAGCTCTCAGAGAATCTATTGAAGCCAAACTTAACAAACAAGCAGTTGAAGTTGCAGTTATCGATTCAGCGGGTTACCGCGTACTTGATCGTGCCGAAACCATAGCACAAATTGACAAACTCAAACCCGCATATGACGAGTGAGGTTAAACATGGTTAGTTTGGATAACGCAGTCGTTGCTCGATTAGAGAAAGGCGGAAAGCGCTACGAAATCCTTGTCGATCCAGAATTAGTTGACGGGTTCAAAACAGATCCGAACAGCGTCAACCTTGATGATTTGCTTGCAACTGATGAAATTTGGCACGATGCCCGTGGTGGGGAGCGGCCAACAGAAGAAAAAATCAAATCGACCTTCGGGACTACCGAGTTGCTTGATTGTGTGATCAATATTCTACACAATGGATCGATTCAACTTACGACTATACAGCGGAGAAAAATGATTGCTGATAAACGGCAACAGATTGTTACTGAAATTTCAAGGACGGCGATCGACCCCCGGAGCAAAGCACCGCACCCGGTAACTCGCATCGAACTCGCCTTGGATGAATTGCGTTGGAATCCAGATCCATTTCTATCCGTAGAGCGCCAAATTAAGGACGCAATCACCGCCCTGCGTCCAGTCATCCCCCTTTCCTTTGAAACGATAAAATTAGCATTCAGAGTATCTGGCTCAGCCTATGGGTCGGTCCAACGCGAAGTTCGAAGTGATGTCATCAAAGAACAATGGTTGGAGAATGGAGACTGGGCCTTTGTTGTCGAAATCCCAGCAGGCATGAAGGGTGAGTACCTTTCGAAGGTTGCCAAGAGAGATCCAAATACCGAAGTCAAGGAGTTGAATTGACCGCTGGCGCACACCCCTACGGGGTGGGCACCGTTAAAGAGGGGCGTTTGGTCGGCGGGCCGGAG
>JAPKEY010000007.1 GCA_028821815.1 Candidatus Poseidoniales archaeon
GGTATCTGCAAGACTTCGACGGACCTCAGGTGCAGCAAATAATTCGGTTTGTCTCTCAGCTTCAATCATTGAAGCACAACCACGGATACGGGTCAGACGTCGACTGACTTCATCTGAATCACCTTCTGGCTTTCCAAGTGTCAGGCCTTCGTCATTGCCAACATAATCGTTGATGTGAACCGCTCGTAAATCGGCAACAACTCTTACAGTCGTTGGCAATTGATCTCGCGTACCCGCTAGGATAAGGCGCGACATCGATTCTGTCGTGAACTGGCTCATCTGAAACACCTGTATCTAGATTATTCAGGATTGTCGGAAGTTATCAATTACAACATCGATTGCCTTTTCGCGGTTTTTCTCCCCGCTATCGTGGACATTGGCTAGAGCCGAATCACCTTCAGAACTAACGGATGTGGCTTTCTTCTCTGCGGCAGCTCGTGACTTGTCTAGAATTTTAGCTGCTTCAGCATCTGAATCCTGTCGTCCCTTGGAGACGGTTTCAGCCGCATCTGCTCTGGCTTTTGCAACCAAATTCGATGCATCTTTCTCCGCCTTTTCAAGCGTCGCCTTGGCGTCCGCTTCTGCGTCTCTTATCGTCCTTAAAACATCGGCTCTTCCCATGGTCCAACCTCTGATAAAGAAAGCGACCTAAGATGGGTTTATGATAATAACCATACAGCATTGAGACGGAGACTCACAAAGATTGTGAGAAACCAACATGAGGATTGAACCAAATATACGATTGATAGCCGTATGTCATGATGGATACGGAACGAATCGGCACAGAGGATTGGGCTGAACTCCAACGCAACCTTGAAGCCACCATTCCAGTCTATGATCGAATCAATCGTTTTGCGACCTTTGGACAAGACAAGAGATGGCGGAAAATGGTCCGCAGTCGGCTTCCAATCGAAGGGAAAATTCTCGAAGTGGGTTGCGGCCCAGGGACATTTGCAGAGATGATTCCCGAACGTGATTTGACCTGCCTAGATCCAATTCCAGCCATGCTTTCTGTCGCCGAGAAGAGAGTGAATGAGAATCGGAAAACACCAGTGATATTTGTTGAGGCGACTGCAGAAGATATGCCCTTTGATGACGAAATTTTCGAGGGAGTATGTTCGCTGTTTTCATTTCGTGATTGGTATGACAAACGCGCCGGGCTTTCCGAAGTCAAACGTGTCCTCAAACCTGGCGGGACCCTGGTGATTGTCGATCCCGCCAAAATGAATCGCATCCACGGTTGGTTTGGCTATATGTGGATGCGGATATGGGTGGGTGCTTATGCACGATTCATTTGTCGGATGAAGGACCACCCCTGGAAGTGGTTGACCAAGACTTACGTTCACTTTGGAACGACCAAAGATTACGTGCGCATGCTGAATGAAAGTGGGTTCACTGAAGTGAAGGCAAAGGTCGTATTCCCAGGTATGGCTACAATCTGGACTGCGAAAAAACAAAAGGAAACAGGATAAGTGGAGATTCATGCAACCAGACGAAACGCCCGGCGGAATTAGCGATAGCGTGATTGCTGGCGATGTCCACCATCACCACTATCAACAGATACCATCGCAATCTGATGGCACTGTACCCCCATATGTACCCACTCAACAGTTGATTATTGGACAACCCCAAGCAGCCCAACCCACAGTAGGAATGGGTATGCCAGTAATGGCCATACCCACCACATCAGCAACAACTGCCTTAGTTCTTTCAATCTTGAGTCTTTTCTGTGGTGGTATCTGTCTGGCAATTCCGGGGTTGATAATTGCTAATCAAGCACTTGCTATAACCGACCAATACCCCGGTCACCCTGATGCAGGAAGTGCAAAGGCTGCGAAAATCATCTCGTGGATTGTCGTCGGATTAACTGTACTGGCAATATTATTCTATGTGGCAATGGGCATAGCACTAGTTTCCACAGATGGCGAGTTCTGAAGGCCACTTGAAACACATCTGTCAACGGGTCTTTTCATATCTACCATCAGTCCAATCATAGGATTGGTGATTGTGGCCTTAGGTACAATAGCAGGAATATGGTTACAGAATCCAAAACATTCTCCGACAAGTAACTGCGCGCCATATGATGCCTTTTGTCAAACGATTAAAGGTCAGATTCAACATCCAATTTGGAAGACGGAACATCAAGCTACCAAATCGGAAAGCGCGCTTCGAATTTCGCATTACTTTCCCCATCTGCTTATTCCATCGATGTTGATACTCTGCGAGAGGTGTGCCGTCACTCAAATGCTCAGCGATGACCTGGCCTGCAATTCGACCTCCGACCATGGCGATGGTGATTCCTGCACCATTAGATGGAAGAACCATTCCTGCTGCATCACCTACGAGCAGATAATTGCCTTTGACAAAAGTGTGAATTGAACCCGACATTGGAAGGGATCCAGCCCCACGGAAAGAAATCTCACCATCATACTTGGAGATGAATTCCTCGGCGTATTGATTGAGGCTGCATCCTTTGGAAAAACTGCGTTGAATTCCAAGGCCGATGTTCGCGCCACTGGATTTGGGGAACATCCATGCATATCCACCTGGGGCCATCGAGCCAAAATGGAGTTCAACAGCATCACCAAAATCCCCCTCCATCAAGACAAATTTAACTGGAATTTTCAGAGATGATTCATCCCAATGGTCACGTCGTAATGGGTCGTTATGTCCGCCTGCACCAACGATTATTTTCGCAGTGTGTTTGGACCCACTTCGTAAAATAACTTCGTTGCCTTCAACACGATCAACATGAGAATCAACGAGATACTTTGCTCCACTTTCTTTGGCCAATTCAACCAATGCCTCATCATGTACGACACGGTTGAGTACCAAGCCCTCAAAGGTAAATTTGAGAGACTTTCCTGAGGGGGGTACAATGTGCATTTTTGTGGACCGTTTCGATATGGCCTCTTCGGGGGTTTGGAACAAATCATCCATGTTCGGTACATCTGGGCAAAGTCGCCTCATCTCATCATTGCTTGGAACCAATTCACCGCATTGCAAAGGTGTCCCAATGGGGTCCCGTCCATCAATGACCAAAACATTGGCACCTTTTGCGGCAGCATACTTCGCCACGGTGCTACCTGCAGGACCTCCGCCAATCACGATGACATCATGATGGCTGGATTCAGTCATTGCGTGTCATCACCTGCCGAGTCATCGCTTCAAGGACGTCTCTAACCTCAGATTGTGGGAATTCGTAAAGATGATTCAACGCACGTTCCAAATGATTGTGAATCAATATTTGACAATACCCGAATGAGTCACCTTGCTCTAGCAATGCCTCAAGTTCATCCCACCTATCATCTCTGAATTCAGCCAATACATCGGCTAAAATACGACGTGAGTCGCCATGTAATAATGTCAGAGCATGAATAATTGGTAGAGTCATTTTACCCTCATGAATATCGGATCCTCGAGGTTTTCCCATTCGTTCATCGCCGGTTAGATCTAGGATATCATCAACCAACTGAAAAGCAATACCTAACTCCATTCCAAATTCACGTAAATTCAATGCCTCTGTATCGGTGGCCCCTGCGATAATAGCTGCACATTCGCACCCTGATGCAAATGGCCCTGCTGTTTTCCCCTTGACGATTTCATAGTAATCTTCTGGAGTGGTCGAAAGGTCTGAGATATGTTGAATTTGTTTCAATTCCCCCACTGCTATCGCCGCAGATGTTTCAGTCATGATTCGAACAATTTTTTCTTCATAACGTCCACCGAGACCAAAACCCATGACAAACAGGAAATCACCTCCGATAATCGCATGATCGATACCATACTTTTCATGTAAAGTCTGGACTCCACGGCGCAATTTTGCACCATCATAGATGTCATCATGAATCAGTGTGGCAGTGTGAATGAGTTCGGTTGCAACTGCAAAATCCAATACGTCGTCTCGATTTTTTCCCCCTGCCAAATCGTAGGCCAATAGTGCTAGAATGGGGCGTATACGTTTACCACCGGCAAGTAATATCTCGCGTGCGAGTTCCATCGCTGGAGAATACGGCCCACTAATCGTTGATTCAACGATGGACTCAATCGCTGATTCCACCTCAAGGCGACGTTCGATGAGAAGTGAATTCTCAAGGACATTTTCCGCCATTGAACCTTCGACGAGGGGTGCCTATATCAACAGGTGGCTACCGCCCGGAGCCGGGCACGTTACGTGTCTGCCATCGGCGGGATGAATATGGGAGCGGAAGCAGAACCAACCCGGATTCGTCTCGTTTGTATCGGAGATGATGAAGTTGCGACTGCAGCACATATTCGTAAGTGGATGGATACCCGACCACTTGAAGATCTTGAGATTGAGGTGCAATTTGATGTGGACCTCTCTTCAGCCCTAGAGATTCTTGAGAATGGGGATGCTGATTTACTCGCAATTTCAGCTGTAAGTTGGTATATGTGTCAGGGCGCCCCTGATACCATGGTCACCGCCGCACTTCCAAGACGTGATGAAAATCATATATTGGTTGCCAATGATCGCTTGGATTACTTGCCGCACAAATCAATTATTCTCGCACAAAATCGTCTGCAAAGAAGGCAATTACGCCGTTATAGATCCGATTTTAGAGTGCTTGACCCCGTCGCTTTTGCTGATATGATTGGACGGAAATTACCGGCTGATTCAGGCCTTGATTTACAATCTTGGATGGAAGATCTTCGTGCCACCAAACTCATTACTGGATTCGTTAGTGAAAGGCATCTGTTTGAACTAGCCAATATTGATTGTCGCCGGCATATGTTGATGACTGATGCTCGCGAGAATTCGGCTCGGTTTTTACCAAGCCCATTGAATGGACTAACCCTATTAATTTCACGGAAGGGATTCCCAAAAAGTCTGTCCGAAAAAATTGGAGATGCTGAATCTTTGACCGCTTGGGCCTGTGAAAAAACTATTCTAGACAGAATCGACCTTGATATCCATGACAGGCTAGGCATGATTGTTCGTCATCGGCAAATCCCATCTCTCCTCAATCAAGCAGAACAGGAGAAGGATTTGCTACGTTCAACATCCTTGTTGGATAGTGAAGGCGATATTGTGGATATCGCTTCGATGGTTGAAATCTTAATTGAAATTGTTGATCGTGCTGGAGAACGAACTTTGTTACTTGAGAAATTGGTCCAGAAAGAGGATGCTGAAACACATTCTCGTCTACTGATTTCCGAATGGGAAGATATGCTCAAGGTCGTGACTACTGAACATGCTGAAGACATTCGACTTGGACCTGCTCGACCCCCCTTCCTGGATTTGTAACGGCTTTTTTTGAAGGGGTCCAAAGACGGCCCTTAGGGCCGTTGATGAAGCGTAACATATACAGGGGCTTAGGAGCGCAAACGGTGGCGAGGGTGTAGGATGGTCGATGCAAATCTGTTGTCACAGTTGTATTCAGCCCGGCTGGATGAATTGCGTGAAATAGCCATTTCACATGATATTTCGAAAGCTGGTAATGTTGAACAATTGCGGGCTCGACTGATTGATCAAGTCGCTCTATCTGAAACAGATCTCTCATGGGAATCATTACAGGAAATGCCGAATAAGAGCCTAGGTGAAATGCTAGGTGTATTCGGTGTGAAGCGTTCAGGCTCAATCAAAGAAAAGAGACAGCGCCTTTGGTTGCACCTAAATCACGATCCAAAGAAACTCAATCCTGAGGCAATCGCTGATGCGACTCGTGATCAACTTCACGAACTTTGTAAAGCGCTTGAATTACCCCGATCAGGTAGTAAGCAGCAACTGTTTGCCAGAGTAGCAGGGGTTCTCTCAGCCCACGGTGGCGGATGGGGCAAGGTCAAGAAGAGTCTGCGCCGTGGAAAATCAGCACCTCAGGCCACCGGTTCAACAATTCCAGTAACACCTATCGCAATTCCAGCCCAAGATGATGAGGCAGCAGAATTGGCAGCAATGATTCAAGCGTCTATTGATGCCGTAGATGTTGATGAATTGACGGATGTTCTCGAAGAACCTGATGAGCCAGCGCCACTGGAATATGAAGGTATTGTGGAACCCGAAATTGTTGTCTCGGCTCCAACTGATTTGACCATCGACGAAGGTTCTGGCTCAGCAATTATTGAACTAGAAGCAAGAATCGCAGAATTACATAGCCACATTCGTGAGTTTTTGCTCATCGGTCGCGAACATGATGCGAATGATGTAACCGCTTTTGTAGAGGATTTGGGCACACAAGGCTTCCGAGTTTCACACGCAATGGTTCGTAATCGAATATTGGCTGAAATTACAGCGATGGCAAATCGCCGTGATGCTGAAAGTGATGCAAGTTCACAGGCCCCTGGTTCATGGCGGGAACGCAAGGCACTCAGGCGGCTCGAAGAATGTCGCCAGGGGCTTCTCGATACGTTGGAATCCATTCTGGATGCGGATGCAGGAGATATTACTCTAGCACGAGTTCGTTTTGAGACCGCTGCTGCCGAAGCTGGGCTAGATCTCGATTTACCTGGAATTAGTGGACGTGTTCATGGTCTGTTTGACCTACAGATGAGTCTACGCGAAGCTGAAGATAATCTGGACCCGGTAACAGCACGCCGTCAACGCGCGATGGAAGTACTCTATCGGGGCACACAAGATGTCTCCAGCGATGCGATGCGAACCCTACAACGATTTGAGGAACAAATCGAAAACTTTGAGCGGATTGTTGAGACATTGGTCCGCAGATCCGAAGGTCAATTCGGACCAGTAGAACATGCACTCCTCGTTCGCTTCCTAGAACGGAGAGGATGGGATGTCGGTCATCCAGAAGTTCGCTCACGTGCAATTGCTGCCGCAGGTGTCCTCGCAGCGGCGATGGGTTACATCAATCCAGAAGATGTACCAGGTTTGCCAACTTCAATTTCTCTCGACCCGGATAAGGTGTCGGATGTGGTCGATTCACTCCGTGACCTTCTTGTCGATATGGGCCGCAGTGCACCCACTGTAGACAGTGTTGCACATGGTGTCTCTGCGGATGAAGCCGAACAAGCTACAGAGGCGTCAAGCATTGGACGAGTACGTGGGAAACTAGACCAAGCGGACGAATTGTTAGGGCGGCTTTCCAGAGGATTCGATACCGAAGTGAGCGAATAATCATCGATTCGATGAATAGTAGGATTGGAATATCTTGGTCACCTCTGTGATACTGCGGTAACCTTTGGCCTGTAAATCGAGGAGGATTTGTTCACGCATCTGAATCGCTGCTTCGAAATCCGAGGGGCGAATACCAGCAGACGTACACAGCGTTTCTCTGAATTTACTAGGTACACCGGTTTCAACAATGGTATCGGTTGTCGGTTCATATTTCCAAATAGGGTTCAGACGTGGTTTGTCTCCTTCCATACCTGCAATTTCAGCAACCTCTGTGATTCTGCGGAGCATCTTACCGCCCTTGTGGACTCGACTTTGCATAATGATGAGATCTAGTCCAGTGAGCATGATTGGAGGGACATTCATGGGAGCACTTGTGAGGCGAGTTACCGTCTCTGCTGCTGTGTTTGAGTGGAGGCTTCCGCACGAACCGTCGTGACCAGTGTTCATCGCCGTTAGCAATGTTGCAGCCTCTGAGCCACGAACTTCACCGACAATGATTCGATCTGGGCGCATTCGTAAACTCGACTTCAAGCAATCATCCATCGTGATTGAAGTGGTCCCATCTGGTCGTTCTTGGCGCGTCTCCATGCGCAACCAATGGTCATGGTATACTTGCAATTCAGCTGTATCCTCTACGGTGAGCAAGCGCTTGTCCCATGGAATGAACATCCCTAGACAATTGAGGGTGGTCGTCTTTCCCGACCCCGTACCGCCTGCGATTACAAAATTGGCTGGGCGAGCATTGAGTCCTTCGACCCAAACCCACATCATGGCTGCCAATCGGCTGTTAACGGTACCCCAATTCATCAAATCAATGATGGTGATGGGGTCCTCACGAAATTTTCGAATGGTGAGCGTTGGACCATCGGGTGAGATGGGTGGAAGTGTTCCGTTTACACGGGATCGATCAGGTAAACGGCCGTCGAAAAGAGGGACGAGACCGGGGCCATTTCCAAGCGGGACATTGGTGAATGCAGCGATATTCTTGGCGACTTGGATACCTGTTTCATCATCCATCCAAATATTTGTACGACAAATTCCAAATTCACGATGAGCCACTTTCACGCATTGACCACCACCGTTGTACATGACCTCTTCAAGTTGATCATCTTCGAGTAGAATGGCTAATTCACCGTAGGGGTTGTCAGTGACTTGTCCATCATAATGATACATTGGACTCGGGTGTCCCCGTTCCATGTAAATTCCCACTGAGCCGTATCGAGCAAGTTCTGTTCCTGACATAATTTTTCACCTCACGCCATCCCACTTTGAATAGCTTCAAACAGACCCATGTATAGCACAGCTGAGAGGGTGGACCAAAATGGAACCCACCACAATGCTTGCTTGGTTCGTCCGAGCATTCGGCCGGAAATGACGACACTGAGAGCGGCCGAAGCCATGAGATAGGGCATCATCACATTGTGTATATGACCCCAATAGGCCCCGCTAGCTGCGAGGCCGAAAACTGCAAACATGAACCCCATGACGCCGGGGAGGAGAAGGCACATCAACATCAAAAGCAAGAACGATTGGCCAGACATTTCCCTTTCTCTAGTATTGATTAGTTTGTTCAAACGGTCATACTCTATCGACATTGAATTGGTGACTTCACCCAAAGGGGCATCTTGTTCGATCGCAGTCGATAGCAAATTCACGACCCGCTGAATGAGAATGCTTCTACTGTTAATCGCATACTCTGCAAGAGCGGCATCAAATGAGGTTGAGCGTGATCTTTCGATAGCCTGTGTCAACAACTTTCCTGTTTCATCTTGTCGAGTTCTTGAGATTTCAGTCAAAGCCTGTTGTAGACCGAGGCCCGCAACAATACTGGATGAAATAGATTCGAGCACCTCTGGAAGTGCTTCCTCCAATTGTCGGCGGCGGCGGCGTTCTAGAAATCCAGGGATTGCACCTGCTAGGCAGGGCAATGTAATCGGTACGATGAGTACGAGAAATATGCTTTGACTAAACAATTCGTAAACATCCCAGAGCATCTCCATCAGATTACCCCCGGATCACTTGAGTGAGCTTTGTAGCCAAACATTGCCATCACTAACAAAGTCAAGAATAGGGCTGGACCGAAACAGGCTGCAGCAGAGGCAATCGAGGACATACCAGGGATTCCACTAGCCATCAAACCAGGTGCGATGACTGGAATCATCGCAGCAATTCCAAAAATAATAGGTGAAAGAATTCCAAAGGTCAACAAGATTGTTGGCATTCCAGACAATTTTTCGATGTATGTTGCCAATTTGTCATTGCGTTCTTCTTCTTCACGCTCAGATTGTTGTGCCAATGCTCGTACCAAGTCCGTATCACTTGTCACATTTGCTCGCAACGTATTGAGAAATCGAGAATAGGCCTTACCGTTGGCCTTAGCACTCAAGCGTGAAAATTCGCTTTCCAGCGTTGATCCACGCTGTAAATTTGCAATGGCTTCCTTAAAATCCTTTGAAATGACACCATACCCGCCACGCCCAATCATCTGCATTGCTGCCTCAAGCCCAATTCCTGAACCAAGTAATACCATGACTGCGCGCATGGCGTAGAGGAGATCTGCAGATTCCTCAGCGTTGGTTGCCATGCCTAAATCACGTCCTCGATTAATTCGAAGGAATATGCACCATCATCACCGTCGTATTCCAATCGGTGAAAAGCAACCTTGATTTCCGTTTCTGTAAACGGATCAAGAAGCCAAACTTCCGCACTTCGGAATATGTTCAAAACATCCCGATAACCAGCGATACCAAGATGTCCACTCATGGTATAAACAGCCGACTCTGCGCCCTCATCGACGAGATCATCGCCTTCACCACCGCGCTTCACTTCGCGGGTGATACGACGACGAATATTCACTGAAATACGGCAATTATCGAACTGGAGCCAGTCCCCGTCGAATCCTCGAAGAAACACTGTACCTGCTTGTGCCATAGCCACGCCTCAAGGGGGGAACACCACGGGACGGCCTTCAAAGTAGCGGGGGCGAACCGTCCCTTCGGGACGGAACTCACAATGTTTTGTACCAACCAAAACGAGGTTCCATGATTTCGCACTTGTCATCACGAAGAGCGAACAGTGCGTCCTCAATCAAATCCTCGTCGGTAAATCCACGTTGTGCACAATGCTTCATGACAGAATCATAGTCTATTCCTTCATCACCAGCATGTTCTGCAACGACTTCAAGGACAACAGTTTCAATCTCTAAACCACTCGTAGAAGGAGTTGGGTTTTCTGCTGTAGCCTCAATGGTTTCGGAACCCGCCTGTGCTTCATTTTTATCATTGGAAACGACTTGTGGGTTGGCCTCATGTTCCTCGAAAGAAACTACGCGCCCTTCCGCTGCACTGAGCGCCTGAAGGACTCCCACTTTGTATCCCTCTGCATCCCATTCCCCTTAGTGGTTCAACGCCAAGCCAAGACCAACGATGAGGTCGGTTGGAACACCTGCATCACGTAGAGCATCCGAATCTGTTGTTTCAGCGGATTGGGCCTTTCCTAGAGCCTCGATTCGACGCATTGTTTGATCTGCTGTTTCGACCAGCCAAGACGCGTAAACATCGCGATCGATAATGGAATAATCTTCCATTTGCATTCGGCACCGGAACCCACCATCCTCAGTAGTGTAATGATTTGATTTGCCAATGCACGCCATCAGAAATCGGTCTCCGCCCTCAAAGCGTGCAACCAACTCTTCCATCTCAATGTGTAATTCGGGACGGAATGAACCGACACTCCACAAGTGTAAGCCGGTGGGATCGCGAACCGCACCACTGAACATGGGGCCTCTTTCCGTATCTCTACGCTCAAGTCGTTCGACCACTCCACAGACGAACATCCGATTTACACGTGCACCCAGTTTGGTGACAATAAAACGTGGATCGTATTCGCCCTGCCCTCCATCAGGAAGACTGGATTCATAGAATTCGCGTGCAAACAAACGGGTCGCTGTTTGACGACGACTGCGTTGCTGTCCACCCATCATACGAACACCTCCCAGCGTTCTCGAACTTCATTGGCAGATTCTGCTAAATCAAGTTCGGCAAGAACAAAATTGTCAGCCATCAGCAATGCCCCTTGGGCATCAATCATGGCTCGTCCAGTAAACGTGTGTTTTCGCCCGATCATTTGACTTCGCAAGCCGGCTAAGAATGCTTCACCACCATCACTCTTTGTTGCATCCTGTACATCAGCCATCGATTGACCCAAGAATGCTTCAGCACTATCGCGACCTAGAATCAACGCGCCGTTGGCGAGTCCATCATCGAGGATGATGCGCAATCGCAAATCTTCGACTCCTTCTTGTGGTCCATGATCTCTACAGGCACCATCACGCATTGCCTTCTTGCACTCTGGGCATCGGTGGATAATTCCAGACCCAGATTGAACTGAAATGACTGTTGCAGTACTGGTCACACCACTACGAGACCCACCCGAGAGTAGTTCGGAAAAATCAACTTCGACCGAATGCTTGCTAGCATCAATTACATCCCACGGAATGGCATCAAGGACTTCGACTTGGTCACTTCGATCGACCGTCAAATCGGGTGTTCCTTGCCATGAACGTACGCGGACATTGTTAAGTTTCAAAGCAAGAGGAAGTGAACCTTCATCGATAGGTAATTCTGACCAGGCGGTCAATCTGCAGGTCCCTGTTGGGTCGACTGCATCACCACCCCAGACAATTTTGTCGGCTCCATCCTTTCCCGTAAAACTACGGCTACTCCACGATGTGAGTTGAACTGTGATGCCAACATCGGTCGCTCCATCTCGAAGCTGGCTAATTTGCATCACAGATGAAACAGCGAGATCTTCTAGACTGGAAAATCCCTCTTCATGATAAATTTCCACCTTGGTTCGGTCTCCAATGTTCAACTCTGGCGTATTTCGGAATCGACGAATCGCAGCACCTTCAATCTTGAGGAGGGTCCCAACAGAATGTTCAAAACTCCCAAAGCAAGCAAAACCAATGGTACCACTATCATCGGCAAGACGTCCCTTGACCATGTCGATAGTACCACTACCATCTTTCTTGTTCACAGTCATCGGGCGCGTCGAAATAACACGCGCGACAACGGTAGCAAAACCATCCATCGAAAGAACTCGATCGATTGATGTTGGTTCGGAGGGGGCGACGACAACCTTGCGTTCACCACCACGTAATACAGCAACACGGCTGGTCTGATTGATGTTGAGGGAACGTTTTCCATTCCATTCATTGACAGATACACCTTCTAGGCGAACAATACTACCCGGGCTTAGATTTTCAGCATGACTGCCCCAGTCCTTGAAATCCCAGCGGGTACGTTCCCCACCATCTACCCAAGGGTTGTCCTCAATCCAGCCAAATGCAATCTGCTTTTCTTCTCCACGCACCATCTGCATACGGGGAACATAGGTAACAACCTCGACTTCAATGGTGATATTGGAATCATCAGATGAAAGGTCTGTGAATCGTTCCACTGATTTTGCAGCAGGACGAGAAGATGTGGTTTTTGGAGCATTAACTTCCATTCCCGCTTCTTTTTGGAAATGTTCTATGACACTTCGAAGGGCGTGTTTTGGTGGCACAAGGAATTCATCTCGATAACGAACGAATTCTCCTGCTATCACTTCTTCATCGGCATCTGGCACGGCTTCTTTGACCGCACGAATCTCATTTTCAAACTCTTCTAGGTTAGACATTTCGAGCTACTCCTGTGGGGGGTCAAAAGACCGCGACCGCACGAGCACGTCCTGCTTGGGCTGCGAGGCAGCCCGGGCAGAGAACAATGGTCGGTCGTGCAGTTTGTGGAAGACGCGGCACTCCATTACCTCCGGGAAACATCACCGGGTTGCGGAGGTTCTTGAACTCTCGCATATCGGTGGTGTGGGGAATTGGAAGTAGGGCAGGGATTGTTATCAAATGAGAATGTGGCTACAGTGTGGCCGACATCGATTCCTTTCATTTTGAGGGTGCAGAAATCGCCCCGGGAACCGGAAGAGAGGTCTCGCTTGAACTCGGTGATGGACCTGCTGGGAATCGACGCACAATACCTGTCTACATCATTCACGGCACCCAACCGGGCCCTGTATTAGCACTAACAGCCGGCATACATGGCGATGAATTGAATGGCGTTTCTGTAGTTCACCACCTCATCCATGGAGATGACCATGTCGCTGGAACGGAAGATGACCGAATTTCCCGTGAGGAGTTGGTCGGTACCATCATCTGCATTCCTGTCGTTAATATCGAAGGCATGCTCCTAGAACAGCGAGGGGCCCCCGATAATAGGGATATCAATCGACTCTTCCCCGGTAAGGAGCATGGCAATCAATCACAGAGAATTGCGTACGCCCTGTTCAATTCTGTCGTCAAACGTGCGGACTTCCTAATCGATCTGCATTCTGCACCCCTTTCAAGGACCAATCTCCCACATATTCGTGCAAATTTCGATCAGAAGGAGTGCATGGAACTCGCCCGAGCCTTTGGAACTCAAATTATCCTCCATTCCACTGGACCGAAGGGGTCACTTCGGCGAACGGCCACCAAGGAAGGAATACCAACTATACTTCTGGAAGCCGGCACTGCCCACAGATTTGAGATGGAGGCAGTACATGCAGGGATTGAAGGTGTCCTCAACGTCATGGGGCATCTTGGGATGATTGTGAGAAAGAATCGACTGCCAGCAGTCAGACTTCTGGTACGTCGTTCAAAGTGGGCTAGAGCCGAAGCAGGAGGGCTCCTGTACAGCCTTGTCAATGTTGGAGACCACGTCAAAAAAAGGCAGGTGATTGCCCTCGTCACTGATCCACTCGGTGAACAAACCCATAGCATCGAGAGTCCGAGAACTGGAATTGTTGTAGGCTTGGCGTTGAATCCATTGGTTCGAGTTGGGGACCCTATCGCCAACATAGTACTATGCTCTGCTGGGAAATGGAAACGGGCTCAGCGTGAATTCAATGCTGATGATCCCGATGAGGAATCGGTCGACGATGAAGAGTCTCTCGACGATGTATGAATTACTTGTGAATCCCCATTGCGCCCCATAGGGCGCACCGAACACTCAAGAACTCGGCTTTGCCGATGCCAGTCCATGCCGGAAGAGGATGTTGTCGTAGATGACAAAACCTTCTGGTGGTCGAACTGGGTTCGGCCTGAAAATCTCGAATTGATTTTCTCTCTTATCTCCATTGGAATCGTTATCTTTGTCATCCAAGAAGACTTGGTCAATTCCAATCCAACAATGTTCTGGGTATTGGCGATTCTGGATTTGGCATTGGTTGGATTCTTTGTTGCTGAACTCGCGAAAGACCTGTCCAATGCAGAAGATCGTGCTGTATGGTGGCGTGCACAAAGTTGGAGATTACTCGGATTGACTCCAGTCATCCTTGCAGCAATTCCTTCGCTTGAGTTTGTAGTGTTGTTGAGAATGGTCCATCTAACGAAGGTGTATTCACTTGCTACCAATTTGCTCGGGTTGCATGAAACAAGTGAGGAATCACCGGTTCAACGACAGATTCAACATTTGGTTTTCGTTGTGACTTCAATCGGCTTTGCGGGTGGTTTTATCGCATATTTGTTTGAACAGCACGCTACAGATGCAGCATGCGGTGAAACGTGTATTCAAACGCTGCCGCAAGCCATGTGGTGGGCAATTACTACAGCTACAACCGTTGGTTACGGCGATTATGCCCCTGTTACAACAGGAGGAAGAGTTGTGGCAATTTTCCTCATGTTCACAGGGATTGCACTGTATGGACTTCTTGCGGCAACACTTTCACAGGTTCTTTGGGCAAGAAATCGGAAATCTAGCAATGGGATACAGCCAACAATTGACCCAATTGAAATGATTGAACGCCTAGAAAGATTGGCAGATATGCGCAGAGATGGATGGCTAACTGCAACTGAATTTCATGACGCAAAAGCCAGCGTTCTAACCGGAAAAATGCCGGGTGGAAATAAAACTCGCGACATAGAATCTAGAGCCCCAATTCCACGTGATGAAAGAAAGGAACGGCGAGCGGCTGCGCGAGCAGGTTTCCTCGCAGAGGAAGAGTAGTCTTCTTATCATCAACGGCTTCGACCCAACATGGACCCTGTGACCTTTGGTGTGCTCACGGCCTCAGATCGAGCCTCAGTCGGCGATTATGACGATTTGTCAGGCCCAGCCATTGCAGAGTTCCTTTCAGTAGCAATTTCCAACCCATTCAACGTGGAAAGGCGCATCATCCCCGATGAACAAGAAATGATTGAATCATCATTAATCGAACTTTGTAATGCTGGATGTTCGGTCATCATCACAACCGGTGGAACCGGTCCTGCACCCAGAGATGTCACACCCAATGCAACAGAAGCGATTTGTGAACGCATGTTGCCGGGATTTGGTGAGCAGATGCGAGTCATCTCATTACGACATGTTCCCACAGCTGTTCTCAGTCGGCAAACAGCAGGTGTACGGGGACAAACACTCATTCTTAATTTACCCGGAAGCCCTCGTTCAATTCGGGAAACAATCGATGAAATATGGCCCGCAGTCCCCTATTGTGTAGATCTGATTGAGGGGCCATACATTGAGACAACTGAAGGTCCTTGGGCGGCTTGGAGGCCACCTCATGCTCGCCGCGCGATTGAAGAATGAGACCCGAGTCGGCGAAGCATGGCCAAGTTCAAGGAAGCTGATTTAGAACTCACTCGCGAGAAAAATGAGATGCGGGATGTCGAAGTCGAAATCGACTTCACACCCAACGCACTTGCGAGTGTTTTGTACAAGCAAGGAGACACTGTTGTTCTTGCATGTTGCACGCGCGCGAGAAACCTTCCACGCTGGTTCCCACGGGATGCGACAAAGGGTTGGGTCAATGCAGAATATAGTCTGCTTCCTGGTTCAACTGATTCGAGATTCCAACGTGAACGTAGAGGAGCAAAAGGACGAACCTACGAAATCGAGCGCTTGGTTGCGCGTAGCCTTCGTGCGGGAATTGATCTTGAGGAACTTGGGCCACACAGCCTTACTGTTGATTGTGACATCCTGAATGCCGATGGAGGTACACGTTGTGCATCGATTACAGCAGCAACCATTGCACTTCGTTTGGGGGTTCGAAGGCTCATCGACCAAGGTTTGTGCCTTCCAGCAGCAGACCGGAAACCTGCTGATGCGGGTCGTGATTGGGTACCTCGTAAACTGAGTTCTGCAGAAAAAACTGCACACGAAGCAGCAGTCCTCCCTGTAGATGTGGCTGCAATCAGTGTAGGCCTGCTTGGAGATGATGTCTATCTCGATCTAGATTACATTCTAGATTCCAATGCTGATGTCGATATGAATGTCATAGGCACTAGTGATGGTATGTTGGTCGAAGTTCAAGGAACTGGTGAAGAATCAACTTATTCACGCGCACAGATGAATGAGCTCATGGATATGGCTGAGAAAGGATTGGTCAACCTATATTCAATCCAACAGAAAACGCTCAATAATCAGTCGTAAAGGTGCGGTGGGCCGGGCTTGAACCGGCGACTTCCAGATCTTCAGTCTGGCACTCTCCCAGCTGAGTTACCACCGCGTGGGAACGAGGCCACCAGCCTTGCATTATCAACCCTTTCGGGTGCTAAATTAGTGACTCAGAAGAGGTCGTCGTCTTCCTCTTCATCGATAACCATCGGGCCATCATCCTTTGATTTGCCCGCTTTCTTTTTCGAAGCGGCCTTTTCCTTCTTTTCCTTGGCTGGTGGAGCAGCCTTTTCCTTCTTTTCCTTGGCTGGTGGAGGCGCTTTTTTGCCCTGCTCAGCAGCCTCACGTTTGGCTTTCTCCTCGGCCTCTCTAGCAGCGAGTTCAGCGGGGTCAATACCCTGAGCAACGGCCAACTTGTTGCGACGGTCATCTCGAGCCTGTTTCTCAAAGAGGCGATGCTTTGCTTTCTCACATTGTTGCATCATGAACATAGCGTCGTGTTCCAGCAAAGGGGAATCGGAAATCATCGTGATGTCAAGCCAATCGCCATCCTCAGCAAGGAATTCAGCCAAAGGTTCGAATTTGAGATCGGATTTCTTGATTTGCGTATAGTGAAGTGCATTCCCCATTCGATGCTCAATCCCACTGAAGTGGCAGTAGAACGTCTTGCCTCCAATGGTCTCACGCACTTGGTCAAACAATTCACCGAAATCCTCACTGGTCCGCAAGCCCCCATGCCCACGCGCGTGAACGTGAGCGAGATTCAGAACAGGTACGGTTCCTTCAACGTGATTAGTGACCTCAAGAACCTCCTCAAGACTGCCCCACAATTCCTGTCGGCCGCTGGTCTCAACGCCAATCAATGTGGGACTGTTCTCGATAACCCAAGGGAAGGCGGCGTAATCTTCGACCTCGTCCTTGTTGTTCCAAATCTGGGCGCATCGGTCAACAACACCAGCCATGACATTGGCAACCTGTTCGTTGGCCTCTGCTCCACGATTGTATTCGCCATAAGGACCGACGTGGTAGGTGATGTGTCGTGCGTTGATGATTTTCGCCGCCTGAAGACTAGCCTCCATCTTGGACAGGGTACGACTGCGTTCCCGCTTATTGCCGAGAATCTCAGCATAGTAGGGGCCATGGAGATTCATTTCAAATCCTGTCTTCCAGGATAAGATGCCGGCTTGCCAATATTGATCGAAGTGATGCGGAGCCACAGTTCGCACTGTTTGAATCTCCATCGTTTCTAATCCAAGAGCGGTAATATCGTCCATTCCTTCAACGATTGTACGTCCTTTGCAGGACAATGGTACGCCGGCTGGTCCAAGTCTTAGTGGCATAAGGTCCCCTCTGGCCTCTCGGCCGAAACGGTCTCTGTTGAAAAGGATGTGCGGTTGCATTCTCCTTTTATTTTCAGGGACCGTAGTAACCTATACCCCGTATGTATTGAACATTCGCAATATTATGACCGACAATTTAACCCATTTCGGCCTATGCCATCATACTATGCAGGAGGCGAGGCCCCGAAGCACCCCGGTGAAAATGGGGGTCGCCATTGGACTTTGTTTGCTGATGATTTTACCCAGTAGCATGGGTGCTGAATTGGCTGCAACGAATTACGACATAGATGTTCGACCTGCTAATTTCCCCAATGCCAACGGCTCAGAAGTCAATTCCGTTCAACCGGAATGGGGGCAAGCTGGAACACTTCTCGGGCGCGTCGCAAATACAAGTCATGATGCGAACGCGAATTGGATGGGGTTGAGTGATTTACCCAACCCTCGTGAAATTAGCAACATCGTTTGTGCTCAACCCGGTGTGATTAATGATGAGAGAGGATTATCTGATTTCAATTGGTTGTGGGGGCAATTTATCACTCATGAAATTGACTTTACACTCACGCAAAATGGGCGCGTTGGGGAAAATGGCACGCCAGAACAAGCGAATATTGAAATTGACGAAAATGACTCAGTCATGGGTGCACCTGGCGGTTCCCAAATCCGATTCTTCCGATCTTTGTACACCAGTGTAGTCGATGAGAATGGGGTCGAACACCGTGAACACCCTAACTCGATTACCACTTGGATCGATGGAAGTGTAGTTTACGGTTCATCGGATTCAACCCGGAATTGGTTGCGTACCTTTGAGGATGGGCGCATGAAGGTGAGTGAGAATCCATACGGCGATTTGTTGCCAGTGGCCAAAGATGATGATGAAACAGCCCCACCAATGTCATTTGCAGGATTCAGTGCGGATGTGCGATTTATTGCTGGGGATTCAAGGGCCAACGAACACATTGCATTGATGGCCTTGCATGTCCTGTTTATGCGCGAACACAATCGCTTGGCTGAAGGAATCCAAGAACGCAATCCAGATTGGAGTGATGAAGATATTTTCCAACGTGCTCGAAAGATTGTAGCTGCACAGATTCAGGCTATTACATACGAAGAATTTCTACCTAGTTTAGGGATCACGCTGGATGAATATACGGGTTATGATTCAAACGTTAATCCCGAAGTAACCAGTGCGTTTGCCACGGTTGGATTCCGGATGGGACACTCACAAATTGGTGATGTATTCCTGCGTGTAAATGAACAACGCACGCCTATTGAAGAAGGACACATGAGTCTCTTCGATGGATTTTGGACCACCAGTCCTGTGACTGAAGAAGGTGGAATCGCACCCATTTTCCGGGGAATGGCCATGCAGGTTCAACCTGCCAACGACATCTACTATGGTGAAGATTTACGGAATCACTTGTTTGGTATGCCTGGTGCGGGTGGTATGGACTTGTGTGCCATGGATATCCAGCGTGGTCGCGACCATGGCGTGCCCGATTATGGAGCAGTTCGCGATGCATTTGGATTAGATACGGTGACCAATTATAGTGAAATTACCAGCGACTCCAATGTTGCGACTCGATTGACACAAGCCTATGCCACAGAAGACCTAGGCCACATTGATCCATTGATTGGCATGCTTGCAGAAGATCACCTCCCAGATTCAGCATTGGGTGAAACCATGGATGCACTAATTCGTGACCAGTTCACTCGATTGCGTGATGGTGACCCATTCTATTACGAAAATGACCTCGAATTAAATGGTGTTGTGTCTGATCTATCATCAACACGCTTATCACATATTATTCTGCAAAATACCGAAATCGAATCATTACAATGCAATGTGTTCTTTGCTGAACATAATCTCAACGAACTCGATTGCTATATGCCGAATGTAATTGATGTGCCTCAGCTCGAAACGACAAGTGATTCGGATCCAAGCACATTGATTCTCGGGTTGATTGGGTTGGGTGTCGCCGGCCTGCTCATCATGAATTTCTTTGGAGCAACGGCCAAAGAAGAAGAATGAGACCAATACCCATTATGGCCAATAAATAGGCTGAGTGATCTATGATTAGAGGAGGTAATTCCTCCTCGATTTCGAGAATAGAATTGACTTGGACTTCTTCGATAATTTGAGTGTGCCCGGTAGACCAAGTGACTTCAATGTGCTCAATGGTTTGCTGACCAAGGCCAAAATGGATTGCTGGATCACTGCTTCCAAGGAATCCGTCACCTGCATATGCTTGTTGCATGAGGATGGTTCCATCTTCAAGATAGACCTTGACCAAGCAACCAATCCCATGACTGTTGGAACCAAGTTCCACACCCTGTAAGCGTACTTTCAACCAACCACCACTTCCATCTTCAACCGCTGTATTACGCCACAATATTACCTGTCTATCCGAGTGTGCCATCAAAATATCGAGGTCGCCATCATTGTCGTAATCTGCCAATGCAGTACCCATCGTTTTGTTGGCCCCGGCAATACCCAAATCACTTGCAACATCGGTGAAATCTAGAACACCATCACCATCAATATCCCCATCATTGCGATAGAGGGAATTGTATTGATTGGAAATGTATTGATTGATTCGGCCCACACCAAACCAGAGGTCCATATCTCCATCCAAATCATAGTCAAAGAAATGGCAATCCCAATTGACCAAAATGTTGGTATTGATTCCAGCCTCAACAGAATCCTCCGAGAATGTATCGCCGTGGTTAATCCAAAGATAATTCGGTCCGAAATTGGATTGACATATATCGAGATCGCCATCCATATCGATGTCGGCAGCATGAGTGCCCATTCCAGTCCCCTGAATGTCCATCGACATTTCAACAGTAATCAAATCGAAGGTTCCATCGTGGTTGTTGTGATACAAAGGTGACACCCCAAAGTCACTGGCAACGTAGAGATCCTCCCAACCATCACCATCGACATCAGCCCAAACTGCCGCCCAAGACATACCCGAGCCGGCTGGAGAATTACTGAGGCCAGGTGGTAGAGAAACTTGGGTACTTGGATTTACAGGAGCGGTGGTACTGATTTGGAGTGATGGTCCAATGAGTGTTTCAAAATCTGTCAACGATGCATCACTCTGTCCATAAACACCCGCTTCACCAGTTTGATCGTTGAATTCAGGGATTCCATCCCCATTGGTATCACCATCATTGCGATACAGAATATTGGTTTCCCTACGCGCTTGGCCTGTATATTCATCAACCATTCCAAAATTCAATGAATAACAATCCATGTCACCATCGTGGTCATAATCAGCCCATACAGAACCAGAGGAATGCCCAGGATTCCCCAAACGAGTTTCAGTGGTAACGTCTCTGAATACCCCATTTTCATTCAGAAACATTTGGTTGGCTTCTCCTGACCCATCGGGGTTAATCAAATCCGCACGGCCATAATTTGAGATATACAAATCAACATCACCATCGCCATCAAAATCAACCCATGTGGCACCAAGTGTGGTGACATCTTGGGAACCGACACCAACTACAGCAGAAACATCAACAAAGGTCCCATCACCTTGATTTTGCATCAGATGACTTTTGCCTGTGGATGTTGCAATTAAGGCATCTTGGTCACTGTGATTCAGAGGGATTTCTGAGATTTGTTGGTAGCCGAGAAGTTCAGAAGTTTCCTGTCCAAGATGGTCAAAACGCGCTGTCAAAAATACGTCCAAATCACCATCTTGGTCATAATCACCCCATGCCACACCGGGGCCATAAGATGCCCAAATTGTCAATGGCCCTGAATCGATTAAATCCAATCCAGAATCGGTTGTGGAATCCTCAAAACCTGCACTTGCTGGCATGCAAGCCAACAGCAAGCCAGCCATCAAACAAGCAAAGACTGGGCGCATGGACTGGGATGGGGTATCGCACATAAGATAACGGGGCCAAATCATAGATTCGCATCTGTGATGCGTCATCGACGTGTTTTCAAGGAAGGGGCGAGCGCGTCGAACCGAAAAGCACGGGGTTGTTAGGCCCCTGCGGAGTATGAGGACGATGAATAGTTCCAACCTGATTGAAGAGGCTGTTGCAGCCTTTGCCCAAGGCAATCCCGTGATGGTCTTCGATTCTGATTTTCGTGAATGTGAAACTGACCTCCTTTGGCCCGCAGCAGTAGCAACTCCAGCTGTAATGCGTCGCCTGCGCCAAGATTGTGGTGGCCTTCTGTTTTTGGCAATCGGTAATGATGTTGGTGAAAAATTTGGTTTACCTTGGTTGCAGGATATACACACGCATCCAGCATTGGTCAAAGAAAATCCAGTACTTGGAGAATTGATTACGGACGATTTACAATATGATACGAGAAGTGCGTTTACGCTCTCACTCAACCATCGTGACACCTACACAGGAATCACTGATTACGATCGAGCATTAACGACGAGAAGGTTTGGGGAATTGGCGACAGAAATGGCTGAGGCTTCAACTATAGATGCGATTACTGCACTTGGTAAAGAGTTCAGAACCCCGGGCCACATCCCCTTGTGCAGGGAGGCTCCGGGCGGACTAGATACTCGGCAAGGGCATACCGAATTAGCTGTCGCGATTGCAAGATTGGCTGGACTAGCACCCTGTACCATCGGTGCAGAAATGTTGCAACCGGATGGTGACCGTGCCCTCAGTGTCGAGGATGCAAGAGTCTATGCAACCAAGCATGGCATCCCGATGTTGACAGGCGAAGAAATCATGAGGGCTTTTGACCTTTGAAGGAATGGAGGGATACAATGGTACGAGTGATGGCAGTTGGCGTTTTTGATCTCCTCCATGCTGGTCATCTTCACTATCTAGAGCAAGCCAAAGCATTGGGTGACCACCTAACCGTCATTGTCGCACATGATGACACAGTACGTATGCGTAAACATGAACCCGTCACTACTCAGGACTTGCGAAAGAGAATGGTCGCTGGCCTCAAACCAGTTGACCACGCGATGGTTGGCAATCCACCCACTGTGCCGATGTACGACATTCTACCGATGGTTAAACCGAATATCATCGCTATAGGCTATGACCAAGAACACGCTGAAACAGCCATACGCGCAGGCCTAGATGAACGCGGATTTGAAGATATCAGGCTGGTCCGGGTTGAAGGATTGACGGAAGATTTGGATGGAACCCGGAAAATCATTGACAAAATTCTGACTCTACAATGGGCGCAAAAGCGAAAGGAAGAAATTGAGGGGGCGGAGTGATGTTTACTGGAATCGTTCAGGGAACAGGCTGTGTCAAATCGGTTCAAGGAGAATCTATCATGACCATTGGAATTGAGATCCCATCCACAGAAGGGCTCGAAATTGGAGGTTCTGTATCCATCGATGGAGTTTGTCTGACGGCAACATCCGTTGGCAATACCGTAACTTTCGACATCATTTCTGAAACACTGGAAAGAACTACGCTGGGCTCCCTATCTTCTGGCTCCAATGTCAATATTGAACGTGCTCTAAAGTTTGGTGAAGAGTTGGGTGGGCATCTGTTGAGTGGTCACATCATGGGTACGGCAGAGATTGTGGATGTTGTTAATCAGGATTATACAATCAATTGTCCTACAGAAATGGCCGAATATATTCAAGAAAAAGGATACATCGCTGTCGATGGAATATCTCTAACAGTGGGTAAGACCGATGGTCATGGTTGTTTTGACATACACATCATCCCTGAAACTCTGAGGCTCACGACCCTAGGAAGCAAGGAAGTTGGTGACCATGTCAATATTGAAATCGATGCGATGACACAGGCGGTCGTCGAGACCACGAAGCGGTTGATGGCGAACAAGGAGGCCTGAAAATGAATATTGCAATCGTATGTGGGACATTTCATGAAATCGAAGTCTCAAAGATGCTTGAATGGGCTACTGATGAGGCGAGTAAGCACGGACTTACGATTGCTGAAGTGGTCTGGGTCCCCGGTGCAATGGAAGTGCCTTTGGCACTAGATCGATTGTTGGCTCAAGGCGAAATTCACGGCGCAGCCTGCCTCGGGATTATCGAGAAGGGGCAAACTCAACACGGACTTGCCATGGGTCAAGCGGTCATCAAGAGCATCATCGATTTACAACTTTCTTGGGATAAACCCGTGGGACTCGGCATCATTGGTCCAGGGGCCGAACCCGAGCACATCGGACCTCGATTGGAACCGCACGCTCGTGCGGCGATTGCAGCTATCGCATCGATGTCCTAATCGCGAAATGGTGGCTGATAAGGCCCTCTTTTTCGGAATGTAGAATACCAAACACCCTTCACAACTCGTTTGGAAAATCGCCACCAAGAACCAATCGTTCTGAATGGGTGAATGATGAATTTCAATGGGTTGCTCCAGTCTTGAATGGGATACTTCAATTGACTCAGCATTCCATCAGGTAGATTGTCATCGACCCCATATTTCTCAGGGCGTTTGTCAGTGGGCATGTAATATGTTCCAAACACAATATCCCACAGTGGAAGGAAGCCAGCATAATTTGAACAGTGCGCCTCCTTTTCATTGGCGTGGTGCCAATGGTGGAACTCAGGGGTTGGAATCAGGCGATGCAAGGGGCGTAACTTCCAACTCACAT
>JAPKEY010000102.1 GCA_028821815.1 Candidatus Poseidoniales archaeon
ATCGTTGAATTGAGTGATGTCCCCGTCGGCGTTAACGTGCTGCGTAATGATCCACAAGCAGCCATTTCGATTGCTACTGTAACCGGTGCAGAATTCATCCGAGTAAACGTTCACATCGGCGCAATGGTGACAGATCAAGGTCTCATCGAAGGTCAGGCCGCAGAAACATTGCGCCTTCGAGATTCTCTCGGTGCTGACATAGCTATTCTAGCAGATGTGGGTGTAAAACACGCTACACCCTACGATGAAAAGTGGTCTTTAGAGCAAGAGGCAAAGGATGCGTGGAATCGAGGACTTGCTGATGCACTGATTGTCTCTGGTAGTGGCACTGGAGCACCAACAAATGCTGTGGATTTAGAACGTGTCAAACATGCCATTCCCGAAGCACCACTGATTGTAGGTTCTGGTGTAAATGATGAGACATTGACGGAATTTTCACTCGCAACCGCATGGATTGTCGGGACTGCGCTCAAGCGAGAAGGAGCGATTGAAAACGAGGTCGAATTGGCTCAAGTTCTACGATTGACGAACACGAATCGTCCGACTGGCGATTGCTAGCATCAATACTCCAAAGATTGTATTAATCAATAATGCCAACTGGACTGAGGTTGATTCCAGCCCCCAACCTCGAATCATGATTGAACGGCAGGCTTCAGCCGTCCAAGTTGTCGGTAACGCCCATGCAACTGGTTGTAACCACCCCGGTAGAGCTTGAACTGGCCAGAGGATGCCTGAGAGCAACAATGCAGGGAACAACAATGGCATGTTCAACTGCATCGCTTGAAATTCTGATTTAGCCTTGCTTGAAATCGCCAAACCCAGACACATGGCAGCCCAACCAAGTAGTAAACAGACTGTGAATAGCAACATCACACTGCCATTGATTGGAATCTCAAATCCAAGGGTTGCAATCGCGATGACAACTGCTACTTGTCCAATCAAAATGACTGAGAATGCACCTAGGTGGCCGAATAGAACTTCTGAGGGTTGTGTTCCTGCTGCAAAAATTCGATCTAGGGTGCCATCGTGACGTTCACCAACAAATGTCATTGTCGTGAGAATTGTACTAAACATGAAACAAACAAGTGTCATGATTCCCGGGGCTAGAAAATCGATGAAAGATGGGTCGCGATCACCATAGATTGGGTCCGCAATATCCAAGGGTAATTGACCACCATTGGCTTCTTGCATCGCGTCTCGAACCTCGAGAAGAATAGTATTGGTTACTTGTTGGTTTGAATTGTCCAAAACCACAGAGATGGTTCCATCGGGAAGCAGATGGAAAACAGCCCAGGATGCGCCATTTTCAACTGTAGCATTCGCTTCATCCATTGAATCAGAATAAGATACAAGAAGGGCATCACCGCCCTCAATATACCCGATGAAAATAGCGCTTTGTTCAGCAGGTCCATCATCGACGACCACTACGTTGAGATCTGTTGGCGTACCACCAATCGCCCAACCAAACAGAAGAATCTGCAACGCCGGCATGATAACGATGAAACCAAACATGCGCTTGTCTCTGCGTAAACTGGCAAACTTCCGGGCCGCAATCGCATACACTCTCTGAAAGTTCATGCCTTCACCTCCCGGCGACACAGAGCGAGGAATGCCTCTTCAAGAGAAGAGGTAGATTGCGAATCCATCACCGCTTTAGGGGTGTCTTCTGCGAGCAAGATTCCATCGCGCATGAGGCCTACACGATTGGCCTTACCTGCCTCATCGATGTAGTGCGTGGTAATCACAATCGTAGTACCATTGGCAGCAATCTCTTGCAAATGATTCCAAATTCTAGCACGCAATTCAGGGTCAACACCCACAGTGGGTTCATCAAGTAACAAAAGAGCAGGTTCGTGGAGAAGAGCCACAGCCAAACTAACCCTACGTTTTTGACCTCCAGATAATTTTCCCACTGGCCGGTTAGGTTCGGGTAAATCTAAGAACTCAATCAACCAAGATTGTCGTGAAAGAATCCGATCCGCTTTCATCCCGTGAAGGCGTCCATGGAATCGCATTGTTTCTGCGATGCTGAGGTCTGGATAAAGGGCGATTTCTTGTGGTGAATAACCCACATCAGAACCTGGAATATCACCCTTGACATTCATGGTTCCAGATTCGGGTTCAAGAAACCCGAGGATGACTTTGAGGAGCGTTGTTTTCCCACATCCAGAAGGCCCCAATAAACCATAAATTGAGCCTTCGTCAACAGTCATCCCTAGCCCCTGAAGAACTGGAATTGACCCATATCCTCGGACGAGGCCTTCTGCCGATATAGCAGCCATGAACTGGCCATTTCGTGACGGGCTTCAATCATTGCCCAAGGCATCAAACAATTGAGGGGTGAATCCTAGAACTGTTTCTTCCGCACCATCAACGATGGTTGCAAAATTACCCATCGCTCCTGCGAAGTCATAACCTCCAGCCTTACCACGCCAAGAATCGGATACGATCAGTGCTTCCAAGACATCATCACCCAATGTATCGATGGATACCGTAGCTGACTCGATCCAGGATACGACATTATTGCCCTGAATGAGAGCAGTACCGGTCCAAACCCTGTGGTTTCTACCACTCAAACGCAATAACATATTGAGGGCCGCTTGTCGATTGGATGGCTGGCCGAGCGGTTGCAATGAATCATCCGGGTCTTCAACCAGTGTATCGGCAACAATGACAAGAGGGGCTGAGCATTCCCTCTGTGCTGACTCAATCTTACCAAGCAGTGTATGTTCAACCTGTTCGGAGATGGGGATTCCATGCTTGTGTGGGCGCTCACGCGCGCGTAGGGGACTCTGGATGACTTCGTAGCCCCATGCCGCAAGCATCGAGGCTCTGCGCTGCGAAGCAGAGGCGAGATGCACCAATTCCATGGCAATCCGAGGAGGGTGGCGTTTATCTTCTTGCACCGAATCGCTCGCTCTGGTGGCCTAGTTGAGTAATGCGGGAGAAAGAATTCCAACCTACATTATGGGATTGGATGAACAAATGCAAGGAGGCATTCCAAAGGGACACCTGTGTCTACTCGCAGGGACATCAGGTTCGATGAAATCCAGTCTCGGTTTTGCCATGCTGTACAATGCAGTTCTCGAAGGTCGAACGTCTGGAATTTATGTCACCCTAGAACAATCCAAGGAATCTCTTGCGGGCCATATGGCGAACATGGGTATGAATGTCGATGACCCCCGTGTAAGAAGCAACATTGCAATCATCGATCTCGCTGATTTGCGCGTTCAATTGAACGAAGCTGGAACTGCAAGCCAGGTCGATTGGATGGGGCAACTCATCAAGCAATTGACCAGTTATCGTGAAAGTATTGGTTTTGAAGTGCTGGTTTTCGATTCATTGGGTGCATTCTTTACCCTCACTCGAATGGAAAATCCACGTGATGAGACATTCAAGTTCTTTGAAGCGTGCCGCAGACTCGGTTTGACGACATTTATCATCTGTGAAATGATGGGTGAAATGAAGAATCAATTTGGTGAATTCGGTATAGAGGATTACCTATCTGATGGGGTGATTCACCTCACCATGGACCGAAGTGGTGATCAAATCAATCGAAAGATTGCCATCATCAAAATGCGACACACAAACCACACGTTGGGCTACCACCCATGGCGGTGGGATCCCACAATGTGCAAATTTACCATCCAGTGAGATTACTCAACGGTGACGGACTTCGCTAAGTTTCGAGGACGATCGACGTCGCATTCGAGAGCGAGTGCAGTATGGTATGCGATGAGTTGCATTGGCAACACGGTTAACATCGGCGTAAACATTGGATCTGTTGCTGGAACAGGAATCGAAATATCGGCCTCCTCTGCAATTGAATCGCCCGCTTCGTGAATGAGGATGATTTTTGCTCCGCGGGCACGGCATTCGTGAATACTCGATACCGTCTTGCTCTTCAGAGCATCATTGGGTGCAACAAAAATGACTGGGCTACCCTCCTCGAGAAGGGCAATTGGGCCGTGTTTCATCTCACCTGCGGGATATGCAAGACAGGGGATGTAAGCAAGTTCCATCAGTTTGAGGGCACCCTCTCGAGCGACTGGAGCTGAAATCCCCCGACCGAGGAAAAGAACACTCTTGGCATCCTTAACAACATTGACCACTTCTTCGATTGGGCCCGGATTGGAAAGATAATCATCAACCAATTGAGGGATTTTTTGCAAGGATGTTATCAGCCGTTTTCCTTTCTCTCTGGAAAGAGCACGAGCACGTCCAATTTGTATTGCGAACATCGAAAGTGCGGCCACCATGTTTGAGAAGGCCTTGGTCGAAGCAACGGATTGCTCTGGTCCAGAATGAATGTAAACACCCATTCCACACTGGCGAGCAATGGTTGAGCCCACGACATTGATGACACCTCTAACTTCACCACCTTTCAATTGAATCTCCTTTACCGCGGCAAGTGTGTCTGCGGTTTCACCCGATTGACTGACCGCAAAATGAATTGCATCGGTTTCAATCACAGGGTTGTTGTGGCGGAACTCGCTACTCACATGTGCCAAGGCTGGAACTCTGGCCAATTCTTCAATCGCAAGTCGGCCAACCTGTGCGGCATGCAAAGCAGTACCACATCCAAGTAAACGAACGTGTGGAATTTTTTGCAACTTTTTGGATGTAAGACCCAAGCCCCCAAGGCGCGCATTACCGTCTTGAAGCGCCAATCGTCCAGTGAGACATTGACGTAGAGATTCAGGCTGTTCATGAATTTCCTTGAGCATGAAGTGGGGGTAATCTCCCAATTCAGCCTCACCCCAGTCATCATCCAGTGTCGTTACCTCTGAATCTGTGGAGCGGCCATCAAATCGACTGGTTTGGATGCCATCTGAAGTGACTACAGCTAGATCACCATCGTCCAATCGGATGACTTGATGGGTCAATGCTTGTAGCGGTAGTGTATCGCTAGCAATCCAATTCTCACCTTCGCCAACTCCAATCACCAATGGTGATCCATTGCGCGCACAGATAATCATGTCATGGTCTTCGAATACAACACAAATCCCCCAAGTCCCCCTGGTACGTTTCAAAGTTCGACGGACAGCCGTCAGTGGTTTCGCACCATTTACAACTTCACGGTGAATCAAATGTACCAATGCCTCCGAATCTGTATCAGAGAGTAGTTTCGTGCCTTCTTTTTCCAAACGCTTTCGCAGTGAACGAGCATTTTCGATGATGCCATTGTGAACCAATGCAATCTTACCATCCACTGAACAATGTGGGTGTGCGTTTGCGTCGGTCACCCCTCCATGTGTAGCCCAGCGGGTGTGTGCAATACCACAGGTTCCTTCGACTTTTTTCGGAAGTATTGATTCTAAATCAGCGACCTTTCCAATTTGCTTATGCACTGAAATTTCCCCGTTTTTTACCGCGATACCTGAGGAATCATAACCGCGATATTCGAGACGGCGGAGGCCCTCTATCAGAAATGGAGTTGCTTGTTTATCGCCAATATAACCAATAATGCCACACATGAAAAGTCCTCACAGTCTTACAGTATCCCCACACATAGGGCACTTCACTCGCCGAGCCTTGTTCGCACGCGCATTGAATGTAGATTCACAGGCACCACAAGTCACTGAAACCTCTGGCGCTGGTAAATCGGGTAGTGGTGGTAATTCACCGGGTGCTGGTAGTGGTGGTAATTCACCGGGTGCTGGTAGTGGTGGTAATTCACCGGGTGCTG
>JAPKEY010000103.1 GCA_028821815.1 Candidatus Poseidoniales archaeon
ATTGATAGTACCATAGAGAGAAACCGACGATGGACAAAACCACGATTCGTCCGAGTAGCATCCAATACCATGCCGGAGGGGCAGGCATGATGGGCAAGCCATCACTACCAATCGATTCGGGCTCAACCATTGTCTCCATTGGATTCGTAACGAATTTTGTCACATCGCTTATCAACAATATGGCCTGCTGATTATTGAATCAGAAAAAATAGTTGTGGCGGTACACTGTCAAGATTGAAGAGATGCCGTGCGCGCCCATCACCTATGGGCGAGGATGTGCGCAATGTCATCATCATTGGTTCAGGGCCTGCAGGGTACACTGCTGGACTGTACACAGCACGCGCAATGCTCAACCCGCTGATGTTTGCAGGATACATGTCCGGTGGACAACTGATGCTCACCAGCGATATCGAAAATTTCCCTGGTTATCCAGAAGGAATCGGTGGTCCCGAGATGATGATGGATTTACGGACACAGGCAGAGCGTTTTGGACTGGAGGTTCAAGACCGCAATGTAGGCAGTGTTGATTTCAGTACCCGCCCGTTCAAGGTGGAAACTGAAGGTGAGGAATTCTTTGCCAATGCAATCATCATATGCACCGGTGCTGAAGCAATTTGGCTAGGGGCAGAAGGCGAAGATGCACAGAAAGGACGCGGAATCTCAACCTGCGCAACCTGTGATGGTGCATTTTTCCGCGATGAAGAAATCTTGGTTATTGGAGGAGGGGATTCCGCAATGGAAGAAGCGACCTTCCTGACCCGATTTGCTTCTAAGGTAACCTTGTTGCATCGGCGTGACGTATTCCGTGCTTCCAAGGTCATGTATGATCGTGCTTCAAATCATCCAAAGATCGAAATCCAAACCTTCCGCCAAGTCAAGAAATGGTTGTCCGATGAAAAGGGCCTCACAGGAGCTGTGCTAGTTGACCCTCGAGATGAAAGTGAACACGAAATCGCATGTACGGGTGCATTCGTCGCGATTGGGCACAAGCCGATTACAAAATTCCTCGATGGTCAAGTAGAGACAGATGAAGAAGGATATTTGATCCATACCGAGCACACGATGACAAATGTACCCGGTGTATTTGCTGCAGGTGACGTGGTTGATACGCGCTATCGCCAAGCGATTACTGCAGCTGGGCAAGGATGCGCAGCAGCGATAGATGCAGAGCGTTGGCTTGAAGACAACGTCCACTGAGCGAAGGGTATGGAGGACCTCACCCCCGAGGACAGGGCCCGTTACGCGCGGCATCTGACTTTGCCCCAAATTGGTGAAGCCGGTCAAGTTCAACTCAAGGCCTCAAAAGTCTTCTGTGTAGGTGCGGGGGGCCTTGGTTCACCGGCGCTCCTCTACCTTGCTGCTGCCGGGATTGGACACCTCACAATCATTGATGATGATACGATTGAGCGTAGCAATCTACAGAGACAAATTTTGCACGCAGATGATGATGTAGGGGCCTCCAAAGCAAATTCAGCAATGAAGAGACTGCGTGACTTAAACCCAGCAATTTCGGTGAATTTTCACTCAGTTAGATTGACATCTGAAAATGCCATGGAACTATTATCTGGACATGATATTGTGGTCGATGGGACCGACAATATCCCCACACGTTACTTAGTCAACGATGCTTGCGAATTACTTGACATACCTTGGGTCTATGGAAGCATCTATCGATTTGAAGGTCAAGTTTCAGTGTTCAATATGGATGGTGGCCCAACCTACCGTGATTTGTTCCCAACTCCACCTCCGCCCGAATCTGTGCCCTCCTGTGAAGATGGAGGTGTACTCGGTGTTCTACCTGGTGTAATCGGTTCCATACAAGCAACTGAAGTAATCAAGGTTCTAATCGGCATTGGTGAACCTTTGCGTGGAAAACTTCTGATTTACGACGCACTCGACATGTCGATGCGAACGTTGAGTTTTTCAGCCATCGAAAGAGAACCGGTTACCAAACTGATTGATTACGAAGGATTCTGTGGTGTCAAGCCAATGACGATGCCGTTTGCTGAAATATCGCCAACGCAATACCGCACACGACGTGAACAGGGTTGGGATCCGCTATTTATTGACACACGAAATGACATTGAAGCAAGTATTGTCACCCTTCCTGACACTAATTTATTGATTCCACATGAGGACATATTGATGGCTGATTTACCAAAAGATCGTGACATTGTGTTGTATTGCAGGACAGGGGGGCGTTCGGCGATGGCTGCCTATGCACTTTCCCAAACAGGCCATGACCCATCTAAACTGTTCAACCTCGGAGGAGGTATCCATGCTTGGCATTCCGAGATTGATTCATCTATCCCAAAGTACTGATATTTGCACTTCAGGAAGGGCCATGTTCAAAGGTCGTCGCTAACGGCCGTAGGCCGTTCAAATGGCATCTATTATCGTAGCGGATGAACAGGAGGGGCGGCGTAACCTCCTCGCAGGGACCCTTGAGCGTGAGGAATACTCTGTGACGCGTGCCGGAACTTTACGCCAATGTGAGGGTACAGCACTGGCAACAATGCCAGATGTTGTCCTCATCGATGGCGAATGGAAAATAGGTGATGCTATCGATGCAGCCAGTCGCCTCTCATCCGACCCTGAATTTTCTCTCAAGTGTAGAATTGTCATCCTTTCTACAAATGTAAGTGAAGAATTCCTGGTTTCAGCAGCCAAAGCTGGTGTGTCTGAAGTCATGGGTAAACCTGTCGACATGAATCGATTGCTCGTCCAGTTGGACAAACATTCGAAAAAACTCTTTGTAGAGCCTCCTGCAATAATCCGCACTGGCAGTGGCACTGGATTCTTTGAGGTCAGCGTGACGCCCGGTGACCCTTCGTGGTCACTTCCAATATTGCAAGAATTACTGGGCGAAGGGGCCATTGATACCGCCTTTGTTAGCGATTTGGTTTCTCGAATGGATGAGGAAATCGAAATTGGACATGATGTCTTGGAACGGCTTCTCAGGATGGCGTTTGATGAATTGATTCTTGGGGCAGAAGTCAGTATAGATATCGATGAAAGCCTACCCGAAGAAGAGCGTGAAGCCGCCATTGCAGCCGCCAAATCTGAACGAAGGTCCCGACTCATCGATGCCATGGAATCGCAGGCAGAGGTAATCGAAAGTGAGTTGGATGAGCAATTGGAGAGATTGTTAGACCCTCCTGACAAAATTGCCATTTTGACTAAATTTACAGGAATGGTCCCCGTCGATCCCAACTCATTGCAAATGACTAGGTTATCACTCGAAATAATTCGGGATCTCTTCTGGGACATGGGGGTTCCCGTTCGAGAGCATTTGGGAATGTACTCCACTCAATTGGAAGATGCTCAGCAAATGGTTGTCGATTGCCTTGAAGCGCTTCCCGATGCCCCCGGTGAAGAGGAATGAAAATGGTCGATATTTCATCCGCTTCAAGGGATTTGGGGTTTGCTGAAAGACGTGATCATGTCAAACACCTCAGGCAAAGTCAACTCGGCAAACATCGATGGAGAGTAGGGCTAGGATTGATTTTTGTTTCTATTTGTATCGCCTGTGGGTTTTTCCTTTTGAAGAATTACGAGCACGTGATTAATATCTTTGAGGAAGCCGGTTCATTAGGTTTGTTTGGATTCGTAATCGGCCTTTCTATAGCAGTAATTCTACTCGTCCCCACCCCCGTGATCAAAATTTTCGCAGGTATGATTTTCCCCATTCACATCGCCATTTTAGTCAACTTTGTTGGCACGATGATCGGCGGACTTGGTGCTTTCATTTTTGGCCGCTGGTTATTTCGAGATGGCCTTGTTGAAGCCATTACGAACAACACGAAATTACAGCGCATTGATGCAGCAATCGGTGAAGAGAGTTTACGGATTTCGGTATTGATTCGACTCTCACCCATCATCCCAGATGAGTGGTTAAACTACATCCTAGCAGCTGGACCCGTCAATCTCAAAACATTCACAATCTCGAATTGTGCAAGCATTGTCTATTGTGTGGTCTATTCATACTATGGCTGGTCTTTTGGACAACTCGCGCTAAAGGATGGAGGAATTACCGCATTCTCTGAATCGTCAGCAGCGCTTGTAATGTTGATTGGGGGATTGGTGGCTACACTGGTTGCCACAGTTGTAGTGACCCGAGTCACAATGCGTGCACTGGGAGATGTTATCGATGATGGGGGTGCGGTTTAGATGCCCGAAGGATGGCACCCGTATCCTTTGTATGCCCTACCCCGGTCGAAGGCTTTGGAGGCACTAGGATGACACAATCTGAACTGCCCAATATATGGGGTGTAGATTGGAAACCACGAAGCCATTTGGATTTCTCTTCTGATGTTTCGATGAGCGATTTGAAAGAAGAACTAATCCGATTCATCGCCGAGCGTCATGATGGACATCTGCGTCTCGTAGGCTGGTTGTTCGATGAAGCCAGTGAGGAATATTCAGGGGAAACACTCGATGGACCTAATTTTCATTTGTTCAGTGAAACATTTGTCCAGAAACTGTCTGAGAATCTTTCGAGCCGTGCTGAAGAAGCTGGAATCATGACCACTGAAGTCATTCCTCGTCGCGGTGGTTTACTGCACTTGTCTAGACGAACCAAACGTTTCATTCTAGATGTGCGCCTGTGTTTGCGTCGGTTAGCCCATGCAGCGACTGTGACCCTAGATCAGCGCTTTGAATGGCAACGCTGGATGACACGAACTAGGGTGCTAGATGAACATCTCAAAGACATCTTCACAACAGGAGTCGAAACACCGGATGGGGGCCGTTTTGGCGGCAAGGGGTTCCGCTCGACCTGGCAAGAAGGCATTGTCGCCTGTGCCACCGCCCTGAATTTGGCCAAGGATCAACCCGCGGGATTACAACATACCGGAGATATTGTTGCACCGATGATTCGCGATATTGGATTGGCCATGGCAATGGGACAAACCCCAACTGATTTATTCGCCACTCAAGTTGGTAAAGCAAACTCACTGATGAATGGTGGACGCGATGGAGCAGGTGGGAGAGACCTACACATCGGTGACCTTTCTCTAGGTGTATTACCACCAACTGCACCGCTGCCGATTGCCAGTGCGACAACCACAGGTATTGCACTCGCCAGTCAACGGTTGGGACTGACCCGATTCCAATTGGCACCCGTTGGTGAAGGGTGTTCATCCTCGGGGGAATTTTGGGAAGCAATGAATTTCGCAGGAGCGAGGGGGTTACCGATTGCATTCATGATTCAAAACAACCAGATTGCATTAGATACATTTGTCGTTGGACAATCTGCGGTTGAAACTTGGGGTGACAAAGGTGTGGCCATGGGCATGCCTGCATGGACCATTGATGGTGCAGAACCACTCCATTTCCATTCCAGTGTCGCTGTGGCTCGAGAATTTGCTTTGGGTGGTGGCGGACCCGTATTGATCCACGTTGAAACCATGCGTGGCTGTGGACATGCACACCACCACGACGATCTCTACTTAGGGGCCCCAAGTGGAACGCCTCCAGGGTATGTCGACAAGGATTTACTGGCGTATTGGGAAGCAAAGGACCCACTTCCAAACCATCGTGAACTATTACGTACAATGGGGATCGAGGAATCGACCCTGGCGCAAATGGAAGAGGAAGAGAAAGCCTACGTCGGTGCAGGCAGAGCCGCGATGGAGGAGATGCCTTGGCCAGTGAGCAGATATTTATAACACTTGCACCATGGCT